>DASVXN010000030.1:0-14319 GCA_036392635.1 Sphingomicrobium sp.
CTCGAGGCGCTCGGCCGCTTCAGCAAGACCTTGCAGGATCCGAACGCCAGCCGGGTAGACAAGCAGCTCGCGCTGAGGTTCGTCGTCCACCTCGTCGGCGACCTTCATCAGCCGCTTCACGTCGGCAAGTGCTGCGACCGCGGGGGTAACGAGGTGAAGGTCACCTGGTTCGGGAAGCCGACCAACCTGCATGCGGTCTGGGATTCACAACTTCCCGATGATGAGCAGCTCTCCTTCTCGGAGCTTGCCGCCAAGCTGGAGCGGCACATCAGGCCCGAGGACGTCGTCAAATGGTGGGACGTGAACCCGCGTGACTGGATCAGCGAGAGCGGCGAAATCCGCGAGACCGTCTATCCGACGTCCCGCGACATGCCGAAGCCAGTCAAGGGCAAGAAGAGGCGCAAGGGGCAGTCCGTCCTTCCTGAACTGTCGTACAATTACGTCTTCAAGTTCGCGCCACTGATGGAGCAGCGGCTGAGTCAGGGCGGGGTCCGCCTCGCAGCCTATCTGAACGCCATTTTCGCCGAGCCACGGTCGGTACCGGTCGAGGCCAAATGATCCGCCGCACTGCCGCCGCGTTTGCGGCTCTTTTCGTCGGCGCATGTGCCGCGCAAGTCGCACCTCCGCCGCCGGTCGCCTCGGTGGCCGCGCGTGCGCCGGTCGAGGTCCAGATTCTCGCCTTCAACGATTTCCACGGAAATCTTGAAACTCCGCCACCGGTGGAGGTCACCGCGCTGGACGGGAGCAAGCGCAAGATCACCACCGGTGGCGCGGCCCATCTCGCAGCGACCCTCGCCGGCTTGCGAGCCGGTCAGCCGAACACGGTCACGGTGTCCGCCGGCGACACGATCAGCGCGTCGCCGCTCATCTCCGCCAATTACCTCGACGAGCCCACGATCCAGGCAATGAATCTGCTCGGGCTCGAAATCGGGTCCGTCGGCAATCACGAGTTCGACCGCGGCGCCGACGAGCTGAAGCGGATGCAGACCGGCGGCTGCGCGAAATTCACCCGCCGCACGCCCTGTGCCGTTGAGCCCTTTGGCGGCGCCAAGTTCCGCTATCTGGCCGCCAATGTCGTTCAGGCGGACGGCACCAGCATCTTCCCGGCAACCGCCCTCAAGCGATTTGAGACTCCGGCTGGGCCGATCACGATTGGCTTCATCGGCGAGACGCTGAAGGGCACGGCAAATCTCGTCACGCCCTCGGGCGTGCGGGGGCTAACGTTTAAGGACGAGGCCGAAACGGCCAATGCGCTCGTCCCGCAGCTGAAGGCGCAAGGCGCCGACACCATCGTCCTGCTTATCCACCAAGGTGGTAAGATGCCGCAATTTACCACCGGCAACGGCTGCGACGGGCTGAAAGGTGAGATCCTTCCCATCCTTCAGCGTCTCGACCCGGCCATCAAGACAGTGATCTCCGGCCACACGCATTGGGCATACGTCTGCCGCGGCACACCGGCCGCGGTCGGAGCAGAGCGCCTGCTCACCAGCGCCGGCAAGTATGGCTACTTCGCGACGGACCTGCGGCTGCGATTCGATCCGGCGACTCGCCGCCTGGTCGCGCAGGACGCGCGTAACGTCGTCGTCGGCAACGGCGAGAATGGCGAAGATGCGGCCGAAAAGGCTCTCGTCGCGCGCTACGCAGCCGCTGTTGCGCCGATTGCGAACAAAGTCGTCGGTCGGCTCAGCGCCGCGGCGCCCCGATCCGAAGACGATTCGGAGAGCCCCGCCGCCGATCTGATCGCCGATTCGATGCTCGCGGCGACGCGCGATGCGGCCGTTGGTGGTGCGCAGATCGCGCTCGTCAATGCGACGGGCGTTCGCGTCTCTTATCCGGCGGGACCGATCAAATATGCCGATGCATTTTCGGTCATGCCCTTCGGCAACAATCTGGTCGTGATGAGCTTGACCGGGGCCCAATTGAAGGCGGCGCTGGAACAGCAATACAACGGGGCTGCACCGGCGGCAGGTCAGCGACCTTACGCGCTCGCTCCTTCGGCCGGGTTCACCTACACCGTGGACATGACCCGGCGTGCTGGCGATCGCGTCCTCGACATGCGCCTGAACGGGCGACTGATCGCGCCTACGCGCTCGTACCGGGTCGTCGTGAACAATTACTTGGCCTCCGGCGGTGACGATCTGCTCGAATTCACGGCCGGCACGGACATCACCGACAAGAACGTCATCGATCTCGATGCGCTGGTCGCCTGGATTGCTCCCGGCCGTAAGCCGCCCGTCGCCAACCGCATCCGGTTCATCGGTCTCCGCTGACGCTTGCGCGCGGAGCCTCACCGCGCCAAGTTCGTGCCGCTCGGGTAACAAGTGGTGGAGTTTGCCCGTGCGTCTTGCGTTATTTCTCGTCAGTCTTTTCCTCGCCGTCCCTGCCGCTGCGGCTCGCCAGCAACTCGATACGCTGTCTCCGGCGGAGGCGATCAGCCGCGCAGCCGCCGCATCGCCCAAGCCCGTCCGTGCAGTCTTCCAGCTGAAGGTGGCCAGCGCCGCGAGGGCGAGGCGCGGCTACTATCTGAACAGCGAAGAGAACTTTCGCTCCGCCGGGAACCTCGGGATTGTCATCCGCACCTCAGCGATGCGGGGCCTCACTCAGAAGTACGGTCGCGATCTCAAGGCGGCGCTTGCCGGCAAGACGATCAAAGTCATCGGCCAAGTTCGCCGCCTTGCCGTCGCGAGAGGTAAAGCCACGGCAACCCAGGTCGAGGTGACGCACGCCGGGCAGATCCTGTCGGTGTCGTAGCCTGGCTTCGCCCGCCGCTTAGCGGAGTGGGGGTTCGTCGAAGCTCCGCAGCTTGCGGCTATGGAGGCCTTCGCCCTCGCGTTGGAGCAGGTTCAGCGCCTCGATGCCGATCCGCAGGTGCTGACTGATCGCCCGCTCGTAGAAAGCATTGGCCTGGCCGGGCAGCTTGAGCTCGCCGTGCAGTGGCTTGTCGGAAACGCAGAGGAGCGTGCCGTAGGGCACCCTGAACCGATAGCCCTGTGCGGCAACCGTTGCCGATTCCATGTCGATGGCTACGGCCCGGCTCTGGTTGAAGCGTAGCGCGGAGGCAGCGTAGCGCAGTTCCCAGTTGCGATCGTCGGTCGTGACCACCGTACCGGTGCGCAGCCGCCGCTTGACGCTATCCTCATCCTCTCCGGTGATGGTCGTCGTCGCGTCGAACAACGCCCTCTGCACCTCGGCGATCGCTGGCAGTGGCATCTCCTGCGGAAGCATGTCGTCGAGCACGTGATCGTCGCGGAGATAGGCGTGAGCGAGCACGTAATCGCCTATGGTCTGGCTCGGGCGAAGGCCTCCACAATGCCCGATCATCAGCCAAACCTCTGGCCGCAAGACCGCGACGTGATCGCAGATCGTCTTTGCGTTAGAAGGTCCGACGCCGATGTTGACGAGGGTGATGCCTGTGCCGCCTTCAGCCATCAGGTGGTAAGCGGGCATCTGGTGCCGCCGCCATTGCCCAGCGGCGATCTGCGCCTCGGCGTCGGTCAGTTCACCCGCCTCGTAAAGGGCGCCGGGCACGGACAGCGCCGTGAAGCGCGAATCCTTCCGCCGCAGCGTGTCGATCGCGACGCCGACGAACTCGTCGACGTAACGGACGTAGTTGGTGAACAGGACAAACTGCTGGAAGTGCTCGGGCGGGGTCCCAGTATAATGCCTTAGCCGTGCAAGGCTGAAGTCGGTGCGTGGGCCGTCGAACAGAGCGAGCGGCCTGCTGTCGCGATCGCCGTTGATCCACACGCCGTCGGCGATTTCATCGCCGAGGTGCACCAGCTCATTGGACGGGAAGAATCGCGACAGCTCGGCCGTAGAGATGTTGCCGACCTGGATGCCGCTGTTCTCGATCACATAGGCATAGGGGATCTCGCTGGCCGATCGGCCGACGGACACCGTGACATCGTAATCACGGCCGAGATGCTCCAGCTGATCGACGAGATAGTCCCGGAAAAGCTCGGGCCGTGCGATGCTGGTCGTGTAGGCGCCAGGCTGGTTCAGCCGCGCGAAGGCGCGCGAAGGCGCCGTGTGCGGGAGCTTGCCGCCATAGTCGATGCGCAGCTCAGGGTAGGCGAACAGCCCCTTCTGCCGCTCGGCTGCATCCGGCGTCACTCGCTCGGTAACGTAGTTGGAGAGCGCTTGGCGAAGGTTGGCGACGGATTCGTCGTAGATCGCGGCAAGCTGGTCGACGATGCCGTGGGCGTTGATGGGACGCGACATGGCCCGCACTAAGCGGTGCGCAGCCAATCACGCAAGTAGGTCGCCCACACGCCCGTGCAGGCGGTGATGGTGCCCAGGAGAGGACTCGAACCTCCACGCCCTTGCGAGCGCCAGCACCTGAAGCTGGTGCGTCTACCAATTCCGCCACCTGGGCACGGGGCTAATTTGCTGGCAGGCGGCGCGCTTAGGGGGCGCTGACCCGCCTTGTCAATCACGGAAGCGAAGGGCTAGGGCCGCAGCCCATGATCGAGCGTGCGGAAGAGCTAGTGACCGTCTTCGGGGGCGGCGGATTTGTCGGACGGTATGTCTGCGAATTCCTGATGAAGAGCGGCGTCCGGGTGCGCATCGCTCAGCGCAACCCGCGGCAGGCTTATATCATCCAGCCCTTGGGGCAGGTCGGGCAGTTCGGCTTCGAGCGCGCCGACATCTCGGACGCCGAGAGCGTCCGCCGGGTGATCCACGGTTCCAGCGCGGTCGTGAACCTGCCGGGGGTCTTCGGGGCCAAGATGCACAAGGTGCATGTCGAGGGCGCCCGCAACGTCGCCGAAGTCGCGCACGAACTTGGCGTGAAGTCCCTGGTCCACGTCTCGGCCATTGGTGCGAGCGCTGATTCGGAGTCGGCCTACGGGCGCACCAAGGCGGGAGGGGAGGAGGCGGTCCGCGCAGCTTTCCCGCAGGCGACGATCATTCGCCCGTCTTTGGTGTTCGGTCCCGAAGACCAACTGACCAACCGGTTCGCTGGCATGGCGAATCTCCCCTTCCTGCCCGTGATCGCCGCAAAGCGGAACTTCCAGCCGGTCTACGTCCGCGATCTCGGGAAGGCGATCGCTCTTGCGGCGTTCGAGCCGCAGCGCTTCGGCGGCCAGACCTACGAGATCGGCGGTCCGCAGGTGATGAGCATGGTCGAGCTGCACCAGGCCATCCTCGAGATCACAGGCCAGAAGCCCGAAATCATGCCAGTGCCGGACCTGTTCGGTAACCTGCTCTCGAAGTTCGGCTGGCTCCCCGGCGCGCCGCTCACCCGCGATCAGTGGATGATGCTCCAGCGCGACAATGTGCCATCAGGACAACTGCCCGGCCTTGAAGCCTTCGGCATCAAAGCGACGCCGCTCGCCGCCGTCGCCTATGAGTGGCTCGGCCGTTTCCATCGCGGCGGCAAGTTCGCCGGCCGGCGGATTAATTTGACAGCGACGTCCTGAGCCCCGACGCCCTGCCGATGCCTTTACTGCTGATTGCGATCATCCTCGGCATCGTCGAGGGCGTCACGGAATTCCTGCCCGTCTCATCTACAGGGCACCTGATCCTCGCCACGGAGCTTCTCGGCTTCGATGCCGAGAAGTGGAGCTACTTCAACGTCATCATTCAGCTCGGCGCGATCCTCGCGATCGTCGTCCTTTACTGGCGTACCTTCTGGGCGGTGCTCGAGGGCCTGATCCGGCGCAACGCAGTCTCGTGGCGCTTCGTTCGAAATGTGCTGATCGGCTTCCTGCCATCGGCCGTGCTCGGCCTGATCCTGATCAAGCATATCGAAGCGCTGCTGGGGAACGCCGAGGTCGTCGCGATCGCGCTGATCGTCGGCGGCGTCGCGATCCTCGTAATCGAACGGCTGGCGAAGCGGCAGGATACCGTCGGTGTCGCTGAAATGCCGGTCAAAACAGCTCTCGGCATCGGCATCGCCCAGTGCCTTGCCATGATCCCGGGCGTCAGCCGCTCCGGCGCGACGATCATGGGCGCTCTCAGTTTGGGAGTGGAACGCCGCACCGCCGCCGAATTCAGCTTTTTCCTGGCGATCCCCACCATGCTCGGCTCGACGACGCTGGAGGTCATCAAGCATCGTCACGAAATCACGTCGGGGGGCGGCGTAGGCTTCGGCACCATCGCGGTCGGCTTCGTTGTGAGCTTCCTCGTCGCGATCGTGGTCGTGCGGGCCTTCGTTCACTACATCTCGCGCCACGGCTTCGCGCCGTTCGCCTGGTACCGCATCATCGCCGGCGCCGCGGCGCTGGTTTGGCTCACCCTAGGTCGTTGATTTCACTTGCACGTCCGGGGTGCATTGCTGATAATTCAGTGACTTAGATGGTGATGCCGATGCGTAAGATCTTGATCATGCTCCCATTGCTGCTGAGCGCGAGTCCCGCGCTGGCGCAGGAGGCGCCGTTTCAGCTTCCCCGCGAACTCACCGATCCGGCGCTCCAGATGAAGGTCGCGACGCAGCTACAGGGCATTGCTCAGGCCCTGCTCAACGTTCGGGTCGGCGACCTTGCCGCTGCAGTCCAGGGCCGAGAGGCGACGTCGGCGGAGCGCAACGTCACGATCGGCGACATGGCTCGCCGGAATAACCCCAACTTCGACCGCGACATGGCGCGCCAGGTCGCCACAGTCGGGCCGCAAATCCAGCACAGCATGCAGGCGCTCAGCCGTGCGCTGCCGCGCGTCATGCAGGACCTCGAGGACGCGCAGCGATCACTCGACCGCGCGGTCTCGAACCTTCCTGACCCCACGTATCCGCGCCGCTGACATATCATCCTGACGAAAGTCGTGAACGCGGCTTGTGGCGCGTCGCCGGGCCGTTAAAGGTCCGATCCCATGTGGCAGCTCTTCCAGTTCCCGCTGTGCCCTTTTTCCCGGAAGGTTCGGCTAGTCCTCGCTGAGAAAGGCGTTGGGCATGAGCTGGTGCGCGAGAACCCTTGGGAGCGGCGCGACGAGTTCATGGACTTGAACCCAGCCGGCGAAACGCCGGTGATGGTTGAGGCCGACCAGGCAGTCACGCTCATCGGCTCGCAGCCGATCGTCGAGTATTTCGACGAGACGGTGGACCGGATGCCGATGATCCACGGCAATGCCGCGCTTCGTGCCGAGATCCGGCGCATGACCGAGTGGTTCGACATGAAGCTGTATCGGGAGGCCGTCGAGCCGCTGATGAACGAGCGGATGCGCAAGCGCCTGGTCAACCGCGAGCCGCCCGACACGCGCGTTCTGCGCGAGGCAATGCGGACGGCCTCGGAGCATCTCGACTATCTCGATTACCTGCTCGACCACCGCCGCTGGCTTGCGGGTCCCGGCCTTAGCCTCGCCGACTTCACAGCTGCGGCGCACCTCAGCGTCATCGACTATCTCGGTGCGCTCGACTGGCGTGGGCACAAGCAGACGAAGGACTGGTACGCCGTGATGAAGTCACGGCCCTGCTTCCGCCCGCTGCTCGCCGAGCGGATGGAGGTCATCGTGCCCCCCGGTCACTACGACAAGGTCGACTTTTAGTAGATCGTGCCGCGCGCACGCACCGCGTCACAGATCTCGAAGTAATTCGTCGTCAGCTCGGTTCCGGCGCTGAGGTCCGTTGCCGCGATGTCATCTCCGAAAGCCGGCCCCTGCGAGATCGTGTTCGGCTCGTCGGCATGGTTGAAGTGCCGCCCATTGTCGCCGCACAGCACCCACAGCCCCGATTCCTGGTGGAATGTCGAGTACATCGCCAGGAAGGCCCTGAGACGGTCCGGCATGGTCGGGAGTTCGGTATCCGAGAAGATCCTGTCGATGCGGCTGTCGAACCGCCAGATAAGGTCGCCAGCCTTGACGTCTTCCAGCAGGAACGTGCCGACGCCATGGATCGGGCTGGGGCGAAGCTCGGTCTCGACCATCAGCATGCGCATACTCTCCCCGCAATGATGCGGAGCGCAACTGCACCGGAACGCCTTGGTTCCGGTGCCAAACTTAATGCGAAGATAATGCGGGTCGACGCCCCGGATCAGGCGGCGATCAGCGCCCCGCGGTAGACCTGATCCTCCAGCGTGCGGCCCGCGCCGAGCGCAACGCAGCTCATCGGATCGTCGGCCACGATGACCGGCAGGCCGGTCGCGTCCTGCAGGACCGTGCTGAACTCGCGCAGCAGCGAGCCGCCACCGGTCATGGTGATACCTTGATCGATCACGTCTGCGGCAATTTCCGGCTGCGTGTTCTCGAGCGCGGTGCGCACCACCTCGACGATCTGGTTAACGGGCTCGCTGAGCGCCTCGGCGACCTGTGCCTGATTGAGTTCGACCTCGCCCGGCATGCCGCGGCCGACATCACGGCCGCGCACCAGCGTCGTAAGGCCCTTGCCGTCGCCCGGCCGAACCGCGGAGCCGACCTCCAGTTTCACGCGCTCCGCCGTGCCTTCGCCGATCAGCAAATTGTAGTTACGCCGAACGTAGGAAGCGATCGCGTCGTCCATCTTGTCGCCGCCGACCCGCGCCGAACGGCAAAGTGCGAGGCCCTGGAGCGAGATTACGCCGACCTCAGTCGTGCCGCCACCGATGTCGACCACCATCGAGCCGATCGGCTCGGCGACCGGCAGTCCGGCCCCCAGCGCCGCCGCCATCGGCTCCTCGATCAGCGATACTCGGTCCGCACCTGCATTGGTCACCGCATCGCGGATGGCCCGGCGTTCAACGTTGGTGGCACCGGACGGAATGCAGATCACCACCTCCGGGCCGCGTGAAAAGCGGCTCGGCCCGCCATGGGCTTTGCGGATGAAATGCTTGATCATTTCCTCGGCGACTTCGATGTCCGCGATGACGCCGTTACGCAGCGGTCGAACCGTGCGGAGGTTTTCGGGGGTCTTGCCCAGCATCAGCTTGGCATCATCGCCGACCGCGCGAACCTTCCTGACCCCGTTCACGATTTCCAGCGCCACGACGGATGGCTCGCTGATCACGATGCCCTGGCCCCGCACGTAGACCACGGTGTTCGCAGTGCCGAGGTCGATCGCGAGGTCGCGCGACGAGAAGTTGAAGATGGAACGCATGGTCGGCCCCCCGGCCTTTGAGATTCGAGAATTCAGAGGCTTACGGGACCCGTGCGGCGGGGCCATATGGTTAATGCGGGTTACCAGCCGAGCGTTGCAAAACCGCGTCGAGCTGAGTTGAGCCTAAGCGCGGACGGCGGACACCAGATAGTTCAGCCGGAGGTCCTCGCTGAGGTGAAGCCCGCGGGTCAGCGACCAGGCGATGCCCTCCACATCGATGCACTTCAGCCCGGCCTCGTTGAGCAGGACCTTCAGCCGCTCGGGAGCGATGAACTTGTCGAAGTCGTGCGTGCCTCGCGGGATGCGCCCCGTCCCCTCTGCGATGGCGACCATCAGTAGCCTCGACCAAGCCGTTGCGTTCGGGGTCGAGAGGATCAGCAGGCCGTCGGGCGCCATCCTCCTGGCGAGCGCGCCGACGAACGCGGCGGGGTCGGCGACGTGCTCGATCACCTCCATGCAGGTGATCAGATCGAATACACCCCCGAGCTCCGACAGTTCGCCCGACCGGTATTCCACATCGAGGCCGGCCTGGCGGGAATGCTCTTGAGCGACGGCGATCAGCTCTGGCGACGCATCAATGCCGGTCACCTTTGCACCGAGCCGCGAGAGCGGTTCCGCGAGTAGCCCGGCGCCGCAGCCGACGTCCAAAGCCGTTTTCCCGGCCAACGGCGTCCGCGCGCACTCGTCGCATTGCCAGTGCTGATCGACCTGGTCGCGAACGTAGCGGAGCCGCACCGGATTGAGCTTGTGCAGCATCGCCGACGCGCCGTTCGGGTCCCACCAGTCAGCGGCGAGCTTGCCGAAACGCTGCGCCTCGTCGGCAAGGATGCTGCTCTCGACCATGCGAGCTCTCATGCATCCGGGACTTGCAAAGGGGAAGCGCCTGATGCGTTGAGGCGAGCATGGATCATTTTCAGCTGAAAGACGGCGGGCTCACCTGCGAAGACGTGTCCCTGGCCGAGGTTGCGGCCGAGGTCGGCACACCGGTCTACGTCTATTCGACGGCGACGATGTGCCGTCACGTCGAAGCCCTCCGATCCGCGCTGGAGCCGCTCGGCGACTCTCTGATCGCCTACGCGGTGAAGGCGAACCCCAATAGCGCGGTGATCGCGACGCTCGCCAAGGCTGGGCTTGGCGCGGACGTCGTCTCCGGCGGCGAGTACCGCCGTGCCCGGGCTGCGGGCGTGCCCGGAGACAAGATCGTCTTCTCCGGCGTGGGTAAGACCGAAGAGGAGATGCGGCTGGCGCTCGAAGGCGGCCTTTACCAGTTCAATGTCGAATCGTTCGCTGAGGCTGAGATGCTGTCGGCCGTCGCTACCGAGATGGGTCGCATTGCGCCCGTTGGGTTCCGCGTGAACCCGGATGTGGCAGGCGGTGGTCACGCGAAGATCACCACGGGCTCTGCGGAGAATAAGTTCGGCATTGCCATCTCCGAGGCGATCGAGACGTATGCGCGGGCGGCGGCCCTGCCGGGCCTTGCCGTGCACGGCGTCGCGGTCCACATCGGCAGCCAGCTCAGCAGCCTTGAGCCGTTGGAACGCGCTTTCAACCGCGTCGGCGAGTTGATCGCCAGCCTCCGTTCCGCCGGGCACATGATCAGCGTCGCGGATCTCGGCGGGGGTCTGGGCGTGCCTTACGACCGTGACCTCCCGGCGCCGCCAAGTCCAGCCGACTACGGCGCGATGGTTCAGCGTGTGACCGCCGGCTGGAACGTCCGGCTGGTCTTCGAACCGGGCCGCTTGATCGTCGGCAATGCCGGGGTGCTGCTCTCGCGGGTCATCCGGGTGAAGCCGGGCGCGACCGACCCGTTCGTCATTGTGGACGCCGCGATGAACGACCTGATGCGGCCCGCGCTCTATGACGCCTGGCACAGGATCGAGGCGGTACGGCCGAACGGGCGGCAGGGCACCGCCAATGTTGTCGGCCCCGTCTGCGAGACCGGGGACACGTTCGCTACGGGCCGCAGCATGGATGAGGTGGCCGCTGGAGACCTCGTCGTCTTTCGCACGGCGGGCGCCTACGCTGCGGCGATGTCGAGCACCTACAATTCACGCCCGCTCACGCCCGAGGTGCTCGTCGACGGAAGCCGCTGGGCAGTGGTGCGGCCCCGCGTGGACATCGACCGGCTGATCGCGGCCGACCGCGTTCCGGAGTGGCTCGGCGGTTGCGCCGGCGACCCCAGAAGCTAAAGCCCCGCGCAAATGGCGCGCATTGTGATGAAATTCGGCGGCACCTCGATGGCAGGCATCGAACGCATTCGCCATGTCGCAAGCCTCGTGAAGCGCGAGGCCGAGCGCGGCAACGAGGTGGCCGTCGTCGTCTCCGCCATGGCCGGCGAAACTGACCGGCTCGTTCAGCTCTGCAAGGAGGCAGCGCCGCTCTACGACCCGCGAGAATATGACGTGGTGGTCGCGAGCGGCGAGCAGGTCACCGCCGGGCTTCTCGCCATCACGCTCTCGGGCATGGGGGTGAACGCCCGCTCCTACATGGGTTGGCAGTTGCCGATCCGGGCCTCGGGTCACAGCTCGGCACTGATCGACCATATCGAAGCAGATGTACTTGAAGGCGTGTTCGCCAAGGGCGGCATAGCTGTCATCCCAGGCTTCCAAGGCGTGACTTCCGAAGGCGACGTTGCAACGCTCGGCCGCGGCGGCTCCGACACGTCCGCGGTTGCCCTCGCGGTAGCCGTGAAGGCAGACCGTTGCGACATCTACACGGACGTCGAGGGCGTCTTCACCACTGACCCGCGGATCGTGCCGCGGGCCCGCAAGCTTAGCGCCATCACCTACGAGGAAATGCTCGAGCTCGCCTCCGTTGGCGCCAAGGTCCTGCAAACCCGCTCCGTGGGCTTGGCGATGCGCTACAACATGGCGCTGCAGGTCCTCTCGTCCTTCGAGGACAAGCCCGGAACGCTCATCGTCTCCGACGACAAGATCGAGGAATTGAACATGGAACGGCAGCTCGTCACGGGCATCGCCCACGACAAGAACGAGGCGCGGGTCACGCTCAGCGGCCTCCCCGACAAGCCGGGCACCGTCGCGGCGATCTTCGCGCCGCTGGCCGACGCCAACATCAACGTCGACATGATCGTCCAGAGCGGCACAGGGACCGGCGGCTCGAGCGACCTGACCTTCACCGTCCCGACTGCGGCGCTGGCCCATACTGTGGCCGAGTTGGAGAAGTCGCAGGCTCAGATCGGGTTCGGCAGCATCGTCACCGACACCAATGTCGTGAAGGTCAGCGCCGTCGGCATCGGCATGCGCTCCAACGCGGGCATCGCCGCGCGAATGTTCGAAACCCTCGCCGAGCGCGGGATCAACATTCTCGCCATCTCGACTTCGGAGATCAAAGTCTCGGTGCTCGTTCCGGAAGAATATACCGAGCTTGCCGTCCGCGTGCTGCACAGCGCCTTCGGCCTCGATGCGCAGGAGGCTGCATGAGCGGCGAGGGGCTGATCGCCGACCCGCGCCCCGTCCATGCCTCCGTCGGACACGCCCGTCTCAACGAACTGATGCACCGCGGAACCGAGTTCCTCGGGAGCGACGTTGCGATCATGGGCGGCGCGATGAGCTGGGTGTCCGAGCGCAATCTCGTGTCGGCTATTTCCAACGCGGGCGGTTTCGGCGTGATCGCCTGCGGCGCGATGACCCCTGAGCTGCTCGACACTGAGATCGCGGAGACGAAGGCTCGAACATCGAAGCCGTTCGGCGTCAACCTCATCACCATGCACCCGCAATTGAGCGAGCTGATCGACATCTGTGCCAAGCACGGGGTCAGCCATGTCGTGCTCGCCGGCGGGCTTCCGCCGGGCGGCGCAATCGAACGCATCAAGGGCAATGGCGCGAAGCTGGTCTGCTTTGCTCCCGCGCTGGCGCTTGCGAAGAAGCTGATGCGATCCGGTGCTGACGCGCTGGTGATCGAGGGCATGGAAGCCGGCGGGCACATCGGCCCGGTCTCCACTTCGGTCCTCGCGCAGGAGATCCTGCCGAACGTGTCCAAGGACATCCCCGTGTTCGTCGCCGGCGGGATCGGCCGCGGCGAGGCGATCGCCGCTTATCTGGAGATGGGCGCCGTGGGCGTTCAGCTCGGCACCCGCTTCGTCTGCGCCAACGAGAGCATCGCCCACGCCAACTTCAAGAAGGCGTTCATTCGCGCCTCGGCGCGGGACGCGATCCCGAGCGTCCAGGTCGACCCGCGCCTACCCGTCATCCCAGTGCGCGCGCTGAAGAACCGCGAGATGGAGCGGTTCGCCGCCAAACAGCGTGAGGTGGCGGACCTGCTCGACGGGGGTACCGTCGAGATGGCGGAGGCTCAGTTGCAGATCGAGCATTACTGGGCCGGCGCCCTGCGCCGCGCCGTGATCGACGGGGATGTGGAGACCGGGTCCGTGATGGCCGGTCAGTCCGTCGGCATGGTCACGCGCGAAGAGCCTGTCTCCGCCATCATTGACGAACTGGTCGACGAAGCCGCTGCGGCGCTCGAAAGCAGGGGCTAAGCCGCTCCTCGCCGCCCAACCGGGCTACCAGCGGCGATAAGGACGGTAACTGCTATAGCTCACCGAGACGCTGTAGCCCGGATAACCGTAGGACGGATAACCATAGGCCGGGTAGCCGTAATAACCGGGGTACCCGTAGTATCGCGAATAGCGCGGGTAAGCCGAATAACGGTAGACCGGGTAGGCGTAACCGTAGACCGGATAGGCATAGCGGTAAGGCGAGTAGTAGCTGTAGTAGTGGTGCCGGTGGTGATGCCGGTGGCGAGCTTCCGCCGGCGTCGCCGCGATGACGGCCGCTCCCGCGGCCAGGAGCAGTGCTGGTTTCAACATAAGAGGCCTCTTCGATACGCATGTGCGGCGTACAATCCCGCACGGTGCTACAACGAAGAAGCGCCCCGACATGTTGCACGGTGCTAGGTTCCGGAAATCGCCGACGGCCGCCGGTTCGCCGTTAATGACGGCGTGTTTGCCAATCTGCCCGGGTGTATGGTGTGTTTTGCCAAGGTATAGCAGCGAGAGCTACCCCACAGCTCGTCGGCCAAATCAGACAAGTCATTGCTATCGCGAGGTTTTCCCGTCTGGCATGTTTCTTGAAGAGCAGTCCCGCGCAGCACCAACGCTGCGGACGAAAAGGGGACTGCATCATGATCATGAACGCCGTGCTTGCAATCGCGCTGGGACTCATCCCGGGTCAGCCGGGAAAAGCCGCCGAGACGATCAGCTATCGCGACAGCGACTACACCGGCCTGATCGGCGCCTATCATCAAAACGTGGATAGCCGCGGAACCACCCACCTGCGCGGGTACGACCGGTTAACGGGCAA
>DASVXN010000031.1:0-1651 GCA_036392635.1 Sphingomicrobium sp.
CTCGCTGATGGACCCCGCGACTGTCGACGCGATTATCAGCGCAGCGACGAGGCATTGGACTCCCGCGGACCACATAGAGGTGACGCTCGAGGCGAATCCGAACTCGGTCGAAGCGGCCCGCTTCGCCGATCTGGCGGCGGCAGGGGTCAACCGGCTATCGCTCGGCCTTCAGAGCTTCGACGACGAGGCGCTGCGCTTCCTCGGCCGCGCCCACTCGGCGCATGAGGGATTTCGAGCGCTCGAGATTGCTCAGCGGAACTTCCGCCGTGTCAGCTTCGACCTGATCTACGCTCTGCCGGGAGACACGGAGGAAAGCTGGGCCGCGTCACTGGGCCAGGCATTGTCGCTCGGGACGAGCCATCTTTCGCTCTACCAACTGATGATCGAGCCGAGCACGCGCTTCGCGGCCATGGTTGCGAGGCGGGAGCTGGAGCCGCTCGACAGCGATGCGGCCGCCGCGCTCTACGAGCTTACCGAAACCATGACGTCAAACGCCGGAAAGCCCAGCTACGAGATCAGCAATTATGCGAGATGTGGTCAGGAGAGCCGGCACAACCTCACTTATTGGCGCTATGGGGATTTTGCCGGCATCGGACCGGGTGCGCATGGTCGTCGCCTCGGCCAGCGAACGGTGCGGCACAGGAAGCCGGAGAACTATCTCTCCGCTCTCCAGCGAAACGGCCACGCGTCGGCCGAAGAAGCGGCGCTGACGCCCGAAGAAGCGGCCGATGAAGCGCTGGTCATGGGGCTGCGGCTCCGCGAGGGCGTCGATCCCGACGCCATTTCGCAGCGCTTTGGGTTGCAACCGATCGTCGATTGGGGCCGGGTCGATCGGCTGGTCGACTCAGGCCATCTTCAGCGAAGCGGCACGCGCATCGCGCTCACGTCAGCCGGACGGCTGCTTCTCGATCACATCCTCGGCGAGATCGCCGCGACCGAGCCTAGTTATGCGGTTGCGAGCTAGCCGGTTGAGGCGCGGCGGCAGGAGTCGGCGCCGGAGTGGCGGTCGGCTGCGGCTTGGGCGCATTGTAGTTGACCAGGAACCGGTAATTGTCGGCTGGCGTCGACACATAATCGTCGACTGTCATTTCCGCGTCGCTCGAGGCCTGCTTCTTCGTCATGCCGTTTTTCATGCGGAATGCGACGATGGCGCTGGTCAGCGCGTCCTTCTGAACGGTGCAGGCGGTACGCAGATAGTCTTCGATCTTGTCGCCGCCGACCTTGTCCGTCTGCGCCTTCGCCGCAGCTTCCCTCAGGCAGCCGCGAAAAGCGTCCGTCGGGCCGGAAATCGACGCTTGAAGCGCCGCAAGCATGAGCGCGGAAGCACCCATCAATATAACCATCGTTCCTCTCCCCAGGCGCCGATGCAGTGTCCGCACGATGACTCTTTTTCGATTGAATTGGAAGAGGTTAATCGTCAGGCATGAGTAATCGCCTGCCACCGGGACTGCACATTGTCGCGACGCCCATCGGGAATCTCGGCGACCTGTCTCCGCGTGCCGCCGAGACGCTGCGCAACGCCGACAGAATCCTCGTCGAAGACACACGAGTCACGTCCAAGCTGCTGCACCATATTGGCGCCAGGGTGCCGATGACCCGCTACGACGACCATTCGAGCGAGCAGGACCGGGCGGGCATCGTAGCGCAGCTC
>DASVXN010000032.1:0-2036 GCA_036392635.1 Sphingomicrobium sp.
CGTCCCTGCAGCAGTGCGCCCGACCGGCGATCTTGCGGGCATGGTCGCTCAGCTCCGCACGGCCGAAGCCGGCAGCCGGGAGCTCGATTGCCTTGCGACGGGCATCTACTTCGAATCCAAGAGCGAGCCGCTCGCGGGCCAGCTCGCTGTCGGCAAGGTTATTGCTAACCGCGCGAACAGCGGCGGCCGTTTCCCGCCGAGCTATTGCGGAGTTCTTTTCCAGCGCGGGCAGTTCTCGTTCGTGCATGGCCGCTCGCTTCCGAGCGTTCCGCGGGCCAGCAAGCAGTGGCACACCGCCGTCGCGATCGCCAAGATCGTCGACCAGAACCTCAAGGAATCGGCTGCCGGCGACGCGCTTTTCTTCCACGCGAAGTACGTCAACGCCTCATGGCGCGCCAAGCGCGTGGCATCGATCGGCAATCACATTTTCTATCGCTGAACCCTTTCCAGCGAGAACTCCTGAGCGGGTGCGCCACGGCGCGCCCGCTTTCTTTTTGGCCGCAGGGTCTTCGCGCCGCATTGGCGATGTTTGCGGTTTGTTCTAGGCTCCGGCGATGGCCACCGCTCCCGAGTCCCCCTGCTTCACTGATGCTGCGCCGATTGCCGCGGAAGTGGCTCGAGGTGTCACGCGGCTCTTCTGCCGTCAGGACCTGTTTGCCGTTTGCGAGGTGCCGCTGCCGAACGGCCGGCGCGCCGACCTGATGGCAATCGACGGCAAGGGCGGCTTCACGATCGTCGAGATCAAGGTCGCCAAGTCGGACCTGATCGGCGACGGCAAATGGACCGACTATCTCGATTATTGCGACCGGTTTTTCTGGGCGGTGCCGCCTCATCTGGCGAGCATCCTCGAAGAGGATCGCTATCTGCCCGGCGCAGCGGGGCTGATCGTCGCCGATCGCTACGACGCTGCGGTCGTCAGGGAGGCGGCACACCGGCCGCTTGCTCCGGCGCGACGAAAGGCCGAGCTGCTGCGATTTGCCCGCCGGACGGCGCGCCGTCTCGCGACGCAAGTCGATCCGTCGCTGGGCGAGCTTACTTAGCGGCGGCTGCGGGCGCGGCGCTCGGCTTCTTGTCCTCGATCAGCTTCAGGATGTCGCGAGCGCGGGTGTCGCGCTTGGCATAGTCGCGCGCGGAATAGCCGGCGGCCGCGTCAGTGCGATCAGGGTTCGCCCCGTGGGCGAGCAGGAACTTCACGATCGGCGCATTGCGCTGCTGGACGGCGATGATCAGAGGCGTTTCGCCCATGCGGTTCGCCTGGTCGACCTTCGCGCCGAGCCCGAGCAGCCACTCCATCGCAGAGGCGAAGCTGACGCGTGCCGCCGCAATCATGGGGGTGTCGCCGCCCTTGCCTGCAAGGTTGGGATCGGCACCCTTGTTCAGCAGAAAGCCGGTCCATTGCTCGTCGCTACGGCTGATTGCGATGATCAGACCAGTATTCCCTTGATCGTCCTTCGTGTTGACGATCCCGGGCGGGTTCTTGGCGAGAACGCCGAGCGCCTTGTCCCCGTCGTTCTTCTTCACGGCCTGAATGAAGTCGTAGCTCGCGGTCGTGAGATTCTGCGCCAGCGCCGGCGATGCGACGATCGAACCCGCAACGAGGATTGCAAAACCCAGATGTTTCACGACCTTAGCCCTAACCTGCCCGCTTGATTGGCGCGGCTTAGCAGAGCAAGGCTCGACTTCAAATGAACGCAGAGACGCCATTCTGGGAGAAACCCCTCGCGAGCCTCGACCAGGGCCAGTGGGAAGCGCTGTGCGACGGTTGCGGTCGCTGTTGCCTTCACAAGCTGGAGGATGAGGAGACGGGGCTGCTCTATTCCACGAACGTGGCGTGCAAGATGCTCGACCGCCGCCATGGACGCTGCCTGGATTACAAGAACCGCAAGAAGCTCGTCGCGGACTGCGTGAAGCTCGACCGGAAGAACCTCGGCGGGCTCGATTGGCTTCCGAGCACCTGCGCCTACCGCCTGCGGGCGGCCGGCGAGCCGCTGCGGGAGTGGCATTACCTGATTTCGGGCAGTCGCGAGACCGTCCAT
>DASVXN010000033.1:0-6453 GCA_036392635.1 Sphingomicrobium sp.
CTGCCCCTTCGCCGCGCTCTGCGCTTCTGGGTTCGCGAGCCGGATGACGCATTGCAGGCGATGGGGCTCGCCCATGTAGCCGAAATGCCGGTCCGCTGGCTTTCCTCGGGACAGCTCAAGCGCGCGGCCATCGCGCGCGTCGCCGCCTCGGAAGTTCCGCTGTGGCTTCTGGATGAGCCGCTGAACGCGCTCGACTCCGACGGCGCGACTTTGCTGTCTGCCCTGATCGCCACTCACCTAAAATCGGGCGGCGCCGTCCTCGCAGCCTCGCACCAGGCGCTGCCTGGCGAATGGCACCGCGTGGACCTGACAGCATGATCGCGGCACTGATCGCCCGCGATGTGCGCCGAGGGTTAGCCGGCGCCGCCTGGCTACCCGTCGCATTCTTCCTCCTTGTCGCGACGCTCGTGCCGTTCGCGATCGGCCCTGACTCGAGACTGCTTGCCCGGATCGGCTCCGGCGCGCTGTGGATCGCCGCGCTTACTGCGGCGCTCCTCCCGGTGGAGCGGCTGGTCGAGCCGGATCGCGCGGACGGCGTACTCGATCAACTCGCCCTTCGCGGCCTTGCAGAGGAAAGCATCGCCGTCGCCAAGATCGTCGCGCACTGGCTTACCTTTGGCCCCCTGCTGCTCGTCGCCGCCCTGCCCGCCTCGGCCTTGCTGGCGATGGACGGTCCGGCGCTGGCGAGAGCCGAGTTGTCGCTCGCAGTTGGAACGGTCGGCCTGGCCGCACTCGCCGTGGCTGTTTCGGCCGTGACCGCCGGACTACCGCGCGCGGGATCGCTGGCGGGCCTGCTACTCCTTCCCTTCACGGTACCGCTGCTGATCTTCGCGGTTGCCGACGCGCTGCTGCTCGAGGGCGCCGTTTCCCTGCTGCTGACGGCGGGGGCGCCTTTCATAGCAGGCGCGGCTATCCGCTCGGCTCGGACCTAGACCAGCGCGCGAAGATCGCGGTGGGCAGGAGCAGCTTCCGGGCTTCCTCGCGCACCGCCATTTCGCCGACCTCTACGGTGCCGCCGAGCCCGTCCAACACCTGCCTGACGAGCTCACCGATCGCTAGTGCCGACATGCGGACGGCGTATACGGTCAGAACGAGAAAGCGGCTGTTCTCGTCCAGGAGCTTGCGGCAGTCGGCGAGCAACGGCGCGAGATTCTCTTCCAGCCGCCATACCTCTCCGGTCGGACCACGCCCAAACTTCGGCGGATCGAGCAAGATGCCGTCGTAGCGCCGGCCGCGGCGAACCTCGCGTGCGGTGAACTTTCCCGCGTCGTCTACCATCCAGCGGATCGGATTTTCGTCGAGGCCGGACAGGCGCGCATTCTCCTTGCCCTGCTCAACCGACTTCTTCGACGCATCGACATGGACGAGCCGCGCCCCAGCTTCGCTCAGCAGCAGGCTGCCGACGCCCGTGTATCCGAAGAGGTTGAGCACGTCGGCATCATGCGCACGCTGGCGCATCCAGTCCCATTGCGGCGCCATGTCAGGGAAGAAGCCCAAGTGGCGGAATGGAGTGAGGGATGCGTGGAAACTGACGCGGTCCCGCGTCAGCCGCCACTGCGGAGGAACGGTGCGGTGCTGCACCCAGCGGCCGCCACCCTCCTCGTCCGAACCCGGCACGAAGGTCGCGTCCGGATCCCAGTCCTCTCGCGCGGGCGCCCACATCGCCTGCGGCTCAGGGCGAACGACCTTCACGGCTCCATAACGCTCGAGCTTCTGTCCGTGCCCGCAATCGATCAGCCCCCAGTCCGACCAGGGCTCCGCGACGATCGTCTTGAGATCGTTCACGCGGCGAGCGCGAGCTTCGCGCCGACCGATGCCACGGCCGCCGGTCCCTGAAGCAGGGCCTGACCGGCCGTGCGGGCTCCGGCGAGGGAAACGCTGCGAATCTGCTCCAGCAGCTCGTCAAGCGGGAGGATCCGCCCGAACACCTCGATCGAACGCGCGATCTGGTCGGCGCGGCCTTGCGCCGTTTCGAGGCCCATGAGCAGGCCTGCCTCCATCTGGGCGCGCGCACGGTCGAGCTCGGCCTGGGTGAGGCCCTCCGCCGTCTGGATGAAGACCTGCCGCGCAAGCTCGACCGACTCTGCCGCCTGCGTCCGGTCCGCCGCACACCCGATGCCGACGAGACCAGTGTCGGCGAACGCCTGGTTCCACGCGTAGACCGAGTAAGCGAGGCCGCGCTCCTCGCGGAGTTCCTGGAACAGCCGCGATGACGTCCCGCCACCCAGCGCCTGGACGAATAAGGCCAGAGAGGGGTGATGCGGGTCAGCCGCGGGAAGTCCGCGAAAAGCCAGGCACCAATGGGCCTGTTCGAAACTGCGCCGATCGTTGCGCACGCCGCCGGAAAAGCTTGCCGGCTCGATGGCTGGCGGCTCGGCCGATGCAAGATCGCCGAACAACCGCTCCGCAAGCTTCAGGACCTGTGCCGGATCGACCTTCCCGCTTGCCGCGAACACGAGGCGGGAAGGAACGAATTGCTGCTGCAGCCAATCGCTGCAGTCCTTTTTCGCAATCGCTCGCACCGTCTCTTCGCTGCCCAGGACAGGGCGCCCGACCGCCTGGTCCTTGAATGCGGCTTCGAACAAATGGTCGTGAACCAGGTCGTCGGGGGAATCGACGCTCTCGCCGAGTTCCGAAAGGATGACCTGCTTCTCGCGCTCGAGGTGCTCCTCGTCGAAATGCGGGTGCCGCACGAGGTCGGCGATCAGCTCGGCGAGGAGGTTCACGTCCCGAGCCAGCGCACGGCCATGGAACGTCGTCTGGTCGCGCGACGTCCAGGCGTTCAGGCTGCCGCCCACATCCTCGATGACTTCCGCAAGCGCGCGCGTGTCGCGGCCGCCGGCGCCCTTGAACACCATGTGCTCGACGAGGTGGGCGAGACCGCTGAGTGGCGCCGGCTCAGAGCGCGACCCGACGCTGGCATAAAGGCCGAGGACCACGGACTCTGCACTGGGCAGCGGGTCGACTGCGATGGTGAGGCCGTTCGGGAGGACGTGCAGTTCGCCGCTCACTTCGGATCTTCCTTCAACTTCCTGCGAACAGCCAACGCGTAGATCACCAAGGCGACCGCTGCGAAGGCGAACCACTGCAGGGCATAGGAACGATGATTGTTCGGAATTGAATGTACCGATGCAGGCGCGCTTGGTTCCAGCCCAGCCGGCGCCGTTGCCGCGACGAGGCGCAGTTGCGTCAGCCTGTCCGGTACGATGATGCCGCTGACCGGTCCGCCGCTCCAGTTGACCTTGGCATTCGGGTCCTTCGACCAGCCCCCCTCGACGCTCATTCCCGGTCCCTCGGCGCCGGTCGAGCAATCGACGATATGCGAATAGCCGGGCTCGCCCGACAAATTCTCACCCGCGACCGCCCGCTGCCGAACCGGCCTCAGGCAGACACCGGTAGCATGACGGAATAGGGGAAGTTCGTCGCTGCGCGTCGGCATCGTCGGAAAGGTGATCGGCGGAAGCCGGTCAGCGTGGGCATACTGGCTGATCAGCCCGTCCTTCCATCGTGCCCGCTGCAGCTGCCAGAAACCGAGGCTAATCATGACCGCGACTGCGACCGCGACGACGATGGTAGCCACCACGGGGATGCGCCTGGTCATTTCGCGATCCGGCCTTCGCGCGCACGGTGCCGGTATTCCTGCGCGAGCAGCCAGGCTTTGGAGACGCGCAGCCCGCCGATCGTCAGCGCCGCAGTCACGGGAATCCAGACGAGGTGCACCCACCAGGGCGGAGAGAAAGCTCCGTCCACCACCAGCGCGGCGACAACCACGACCGCCCCGACGATGAAGATCAGGAAGGCCGCCGGACCGTCGCCGACATTGAAGTCGCTGAAGTTCAGGCCGCAGGACCTGCAGCGGTCAGCGAAGCGCACCCACCCGGCAAACAGCGTGTGCGCTCCGCATCTTGGGCAATTGCCTGCGAACGCCGCTGATAGCGGCGAGGGCTCGTCGACCTCACTGCCGGGGTTCACCCCGCGTGCGGCGCGCCCCAGCCGCCCCAGATGTAGATCGACGTGAACAGGAACAGCCACACGACGTCGACGAAGTGCCAGTACCAGGCGGCCGCTTCGAACCCGAAATGCTGCCTCGGCGTGAAGTCGCCGCGGTTGGCGCGGATCAGGCAAACGATCAGGAAGATCGTCCCGACCAGCACGTGGAAGCCGTGGAAGCCGGTCGCCATGAAGAAAGTCGAGCCGTAGATGCTGCCTTTAAAGGCGAACGGCGCATGGGCGTATTCGTAGCCCTGGACGAATGTAAAGGTCATGCCGAGCAGGATCGTCAGCAGCAGCCCGAGCTTCAGCCCGCCGCGATCGCCATGGATGAGCGAATGGTGGGCCCAGGTGACCGTCGTGCCGGAGCAGAGCAGGATCATGGTGTTGAGAAGCGGAAAGCCCCAGGGATCGAGGACCTCGACGCCCTTCGGCGGCCACTGTGCGCCGACGGCATCCACGGCCGAAGGGAACAGGGCATTGTCGAAGAAGGCCCAAAACCAGGCCAGGAAGAACATCACCTCAGAGGCGATGAACAGGATCATCCCGTAGCGAAGGTGCAGCTGGACGACCGGGGTATGGTAACCGCCATGCGCCTCGGTGATGGTGTTCTTCCACCAGCTGAACATCGTGACCAGCACGCCGACGAGGCCGAGAGCGAACACGAACTTGCCGTAGGGGTTCGCGTGCCACCACATCACCAGGCCGCCGAACAGGACACCGCCCGACAGCGCGCCGATCAAAGGCCACGGATCGGGTTCGACCAGATGGTAATCATGGTTCTTCGTGCCGGCCATGTGTTGCAGCTTCCCTCTTTTCCTTTGTTACGGCTCTAGCGAGCCGCGGTGCCGGTTTCCACCGGGTAAAATGTATAGCTCAAGGTGATCTCGTCGATATCCTTCGTATCGGGATCCTGCTTGATCTTCGGATCGACGAAAAAGATCACCGGCATGTCGACCGCCTCACCGGCCTTCAGCGTCTGCTCGGTGAAGCAGAAGCACTGGATCTTCTTGAAATACTTCCCGACCTGTTCGGGCGACACGTTGTAGACGGCTTGGCCGGTCCAGGGGCGCGCACTCAGGTTCTGCGCCCGGTAGAAGATCTTCGTCTGGGCGCCGGGATTGACCCTCACCGTCGTCTGCTCGGGCTCGAAGCGCCACGGCAGGCCCGGATGGATGTTGCCATCGAAGCGGACGCCGATCTGACCCGCGACAGCACCGGGAGCCTTGTCCGCTCGCTGCGTCGTCCCGTTGAAGCCCGTCGCCTCGCAGAAGGCTCGGTAGAGCGGCGAAGAAGCGAAGGCGAGCCCGACCATCGCAGCGACGATGATCGCCAGGATCAGGCCGGTCTTACCGTTCTTGTTGCCGGCGACAGCAGTGCTCACCAGTTCATTCCCGTCTTCGCGACCGTGATGAAGAAGAGCAGCACGACGAATGCGCCGAGCAGGAGCGCCATGACCCGCGCGCGGGCGCGCTGGCGCCGAACGACTTCGTCTTCGACCTTCACGCGGCCAGCCAGCGATCGGCGACAAGCACCGCGAACAGAGCGAAGAGATAGAAGACCGAATAAGCGAACAAATGCTTCTCCGGCCCCATCTGCGCCGGTTCGGTCGCGCGGTTCGCCGCTACCCGGATCGCCAGCAGAAGGAACACGAGGCTGAGCACCGCGGCGCACACCCCATAAGCCGCTCCAGTCAGGCCGAGCGGCCAGGGCGCCACCGCAGCCGCGACCATCGGCAGCGTGTAGAGGAAAATCTGCAGGCGGGTATTCCGAACGCCCGCGACGACGGGCAGCATGGGGATCCCGGCCGCCGCGTAGTCTGAGCGGACGAACAGGGACAGCGCCCAGAAATGCGGCGGCGTCCACAGGAAGATGATGGCGAACAGCAGCCAGGGAAGCGCGCTCATCTGACCGGTGGCGGCAACCCAGCCGATCAGCGGCGGAAACGCTCCCGCCGCGCCACCGATGACGATGTTCTGGGCCGTGCGCGGCTTCAGCCAGACGGTATAGATCAGCACGTAGAAGAGGATCGAAGCGGCAAGCAGAAGGGCGGCGAGCCAGTTGGTCGCGAGCCCCATCAGCAGCACCGAGAAGAAGCCTAGTCCAACCCCGAAATGCAGCGCCGTTTGACGGTCCATCCGACCGGCAGGCAGCGGCCGCTCGGCCGTACGGCGCATCTTGGCGTCGACCTCGACCTCATACCATTGGTTGAGCGCGCCGCACGCGCCTGCGCCGAGCGCAATGCACAGGATCGCCGTGAACCCCAGCACCGCCGGCAGCTGCACCGGTGCGACAAGGAGTCCGCACAGGCCGGTGAAGACGACCAGGCTCATGACGCGCGGCTTCGTCAGCGCGACGAAATCGCGCCAGTCGGCGGGCAGCACGGCTGGATTTGTCATCTCCATGGCGGGCATTGGCCGCGCCTATAAGGGGTTGGCCTGAAGAGGAAAAGCCTGTGTGGCG
>DASVXN010000034.1:0-3063 GCA_036392635.1 Sphingomicrobium sp.
CTGCCACCTCGACGAAGGCGCCACGCTCAACATGGAGCTCACCGCCGATATCGGCAAAGGCTATCAACCCGCGGCGGCGAACCGCCCGGCGGACGCGCCGATCGGCCTGATCCCGGTCGACGCGCTCTACAGCCCCGTGCGTCAGGTCGCCTACAAGGTGGAGAACACCCGCGTCGGCCAGGAGCTCGATTACAACAAGCTCACGCTGACGATCGAGACCGACGGCACGGTGACCCCGGAAGACGCGCTCGCTTATGCCGCGCGCATCCTCCAGGACCAGCTGCAGCTGTTCGTCCACTTCGACGAATCGCAGGTGCGCATGGCCGCCCCGACGATGATCGGCACCGCTGCGATGCCGATGGCCGAGGCGACGCCGACCGACACCAACCAGCTCAACCGCTACCTCCTGAAGAAGGTCGACGAGCTCGAGCTGTCGGTGCGCAGCGCCAACTGCCTCAAGAACGACAACATCATCTACATCGGCGACCTGGTCCAGAAGACCGAGGCCGAGATGCTCCGCACGCCGAACTTCGGCCGCAAGAGCCTCAACGAGATCAAGGAAGTCCTTGCCTCGATGGGCCTGCGCCTCGGGATGGACATCCCCGGCTGGCCGCCGGAGAATATCGAGGAAATGGCCAAGAAGCTCGAGCAGGAGATGCTGGGCTAAACGGTTTCGATCAAAGTGCTACTTCGATCGAGTGGTGGAACAAGGAAGGGCTGCTCCGTTCGGGGCGGCCCTTTTCTTATGTGCTATGCTGCGCGCTCTCCCGGTGGCGGGCGCAACGGCAACGCCGCCAAGAAGCCGCGCGGGAAGAAGCGCGCTGAGGGTTCACGGGGGAAAGAATGGCAGAGACGAAGTTCGAGCGGCATCGTCAGCCGTGGCGGCAGGACGAGATCCAGAAGCTGCACCAGCTGGCCGGGAAAGGCATGTCGCTGAAGGCGATCGCGAAGGCGCTGACGCGGAGCGAAGAGTCGGTGAAGGACCGCGCCAAGCTCGACCGGCTGAAGATCCCCAAGCTGCGTTAGCCGCTCAGTCGGTCCTTGCCGGCCCTACGATGCAGCGGAGCGCGGTGTTCGTGCGCTCGCCGGTGACGGCGTCGGCGCCGAAGACCTTGGGACCTTCGACATAGGCGAGGATCTTGTCGGTTCGGGCGCCGGTCTTTGCATCCGCGCCATAGACGCGGTCGCCGATGATATAGCGCAGCACTACGTTCGTCCGAGCGCCGGTGTACTTGTCGGCATCGTAGACGCGGTCGCCGATGATGTAGCGCAGGATGGTCTTATTCGGGGCGCCCGTTGCGGCGTCGACGCCGTAAACGCGCGTTCCGCGGACGAAGTAGAGCGCGCGGTCGGTGCAGACGCCGGTGAACTGCGCCGCTTCGTAAACGATGGCCGTGGGCTCGGCGGGCCCTGCAGACGAAGCGATGCCGCTTCCCGCAAGCGAGACGGCGGAGGACGCAACTGCGGCGAAGAGAAACTGCTTCCTGGCCATGCCTGCCCTCGAGTGGATGGCGCGAACCTAGATGATGCCAAAGAGACAGAAAACATTTTCCGACAAAGAACCGCGAAGCGTTGGCCTGTCCGGAGATCGACGGAGAAGCCGGACAGAAACGACATCCTTATCAACGGTTAAGGGGCGTCGGCTTCCCGACATTTGAGCTTGATAACGGCTGCTAAACGACCGACACTGACGCGGATCAGCTGCCGAGTCTGATGGCCTGTTGAGCGCATCGCGCGTCAACCGGGCAGGAGGGGAATATGCCGGCACGAAAGCTGAATAATCCAGCGGCCTTTTTCGACAGCCTCCGCCAGGGGCTGCTCGGGCCGACGCTCAGCGAAACCGAGGTGAGGGGCTGCGAGGCGATCGCTAATGCGACCGGCGCGGCCGGTTGGCCGATCTCCTGG
This sequence comes from Sphingomicrobium sp., assembly GCA_036392635.1. Classification (GTDB taxonomy): domain Bacteria; phylum Pseudomonadota; class Alphaproteobacteria; order Sphingomonadales; family Sphingomonadaceae; genus Sphingomicrobium. The sequence continues at coordinate 1,906 of DASVXN010000034.1, forward strand.
GCCGCCTACGGGCTCGCCACCGCCTACCACGAGACCGCGCACACGATGCAGCCGATCACCGAATATGGCGGCCCGATGTATTTCTTCAGGATGTACGACCCCTACGGCCAGCGCCCCAAGGTCGCCAAGCAGCTAGGCAATACGCAACGCGGCGACGGGGAGCGCTATTGCGGGCGCGGTTATGTCCAACTCACCGGCCGCGCCAACTACCGGCACGCAGGCCAGGAGCTCGGCATTGACCTGGAGACACATCCGGAGCTTGCGCTCAATCCTGACGTCGCGGCGCGGATCCTCGTCGCCGGGATGAGCGAGGGCTGGTTCACGCAGCAGAGCTGCAAGAGCTGCATGCCGAACGACGGCGAATGCGACGCGAGCGTCTTCTCTACGGCGCGCAAGATCATCAACGGGCGCGACTGCGCGCCGCTGATCGCCTCCTACGCGGTAAAGTTCCAAGACGCGCTTCGGGCGGGCGACTGGCAGTGACCTTGCGCCGCAGTCTCTGCAGGCGACTTCCAATGCTCCTCGCGAGTGCTGCGTTTGACACCGTGGCCGCCGCGGCTGGAGCCCCTCGGTGGGAAGCTGATGGAACGGTCGATCCGCAGCTTCTCCAGAAGGCTTCCGACGAGAATCCAGCGGTGTTCGTCCAGGACATCGAGGGACTTGCAGTCAGCGATCGCGCATCGCTTGCACGGCGGCTCGGCGACGACCAAGAAGCCGGCGCGCGGTCAGCGCCGATCCTCATCAAGATGCTGGAAGATCCGTCAACCTTCGTCCGATCGCAGGCGGCCGCCGCGCTGGCCCGGCTCGGAGATGCCGCCTTTCCAGCAATGGTCGCGGCGCTGGCGGCCGACCGTCCAGTCCGACGGTCAACCGACTTCCCGGACGCTTCGCGGGTGGTGAGCACCTATCTTTCATGGGCCTTCGCCAATAGCGCCGCCGATTCTGGGCCGACGCTGATCGCGTGGGCAAAGCAAAATCCAAGTGCGAGCATCGACGCGCCGGATCCAGGCCTGTTCGCCGCCGTTACCCTCGGCATGCGCGGCGAAGGCTCGCTGCCGCAGGCGATTGCCCTTTTGCAGTCGTCCGACATTCGCGAGCAGCAGCTCGGCGTCATCATGGCCAAGATCATGGGAGAATCGGCGGCGTCTGCGGCGCCTG
>DASVXN010000035.1:0-2029 GCA_036392635.1 Sphingomicrobium sp.
CATACGTGGCTGCTTTGTCCGGCGTGGCGAGCGACTCTTCCTGCAGTGCCCGCGTGCAGCCTTCGAGCGCCGAGAGGCGGCCGTCGGCGGCGACCGCCGACTTGTAGCACAGGTGAGACAATGGCCCGCCGACGGTCAGGATCGCCGCGCCGGCTCCTGAGAGCGGGACAGCCGTCACGAACAGGACGGCAGTCAGAACGAGCTTCCTCATTGAAAGCCTCCTCGTTCAGTCAGGTCTGCAATCTATCTGATTGGCGCGCCCGCAGCGCAATATTTTCGACGAATGGTCGGCCGTTCAGGCCGCGGTGTCCTGCAGCTTGTGGCGCTTTAACGCATGGCGGAGCTGATCATAGCTGAGGTTGAGCGCGGCCGCAGTGGCGCGCTGGTTGAACCGGTTGCGGCGCAGGGCCTCCTCCAGCAGCTGCCGCTCGTAGTCCGATACGGCCGCCCGGAAGTCGTTGGTCGCACTTGCAGGTGCCGCGGCCGGCGTAGCCATCGGAGCCTCCTCATGCTCGGCCGCGATGGCCGCGGCCGCAGCGGGCGCAGCGCTTGCGACCTGGTTGGGAGCCCATGGGGAATGGAACGGGTCGAACACGATGAGGTCGACGGGGCGCTCCGGATCCTCGTGCCGGTACACCGCGCGTTCCACGACATTCCTCAGTTCCCGGACATTGCCCGGCCATGGATAGGCCTCGAGCGAGGCTACGGCCCGCGTCGTGAATCCGGGCCAATTGGCCCAGTCGAGCTCAACGGCCATCCGACGGCCGAAATGCTCAGCCAGCAGCGGGATGTCCCCCTGGCGCGCGCGCAGCGGCGGCAGCGTGATCACTTCGAATGACAGGCGATCGAGCAGATCCGCCCGGAACTTGCCCTTGTCGACCTGCGCCGGAAGGTTCTCGTTGGTGGCCGCAACGATGCGGACGTCGACCGAGATCGGCTTGGACGCGCCGATACGGGTGATTTCGCCATATTCGACGGCGCGGAGAAGCCGGTCCTGCGCAGGCATCGACAAGGTGCCGAGCTCGTCCAGGAAGAGCGTGCCGCCGTCCGCCTCCTCGAAACGTCCGTGGCGCGTCTTCGCAGCGCCCGTGAAGCTTCCCGCCTCGTGGCCGAACAGCTCGGCCTCGATGAGGTTTTCAGGGAGCGCCGCGCAGTTCATGATGATCAGCGGCCCGGCCCAACGAGAGGACAGGTGGTGAAGCCGCTCCGCAATCAGCTCCTTGCCGGTCCCGCGCTCACCGATGACCAGGACGGGCCGGTTGAGCGGCGCGGCCCGGCTCGCCCGCTCGACGGCGTCGAGGAACGCGAGGCTCTGGCCGATGAACTGATCCGTCCGCTCCATGTGCCGACTGTTGGTGGCAAATCCCACCAATTGGCAAGGAATTTCCCTGCCAAACGGCCGCAGATTTCAACGAAATGCGGGATTTCAGGCGCTCGCGTAATTGTGGCACACGCATTGCATAGTTGCAGTCAGGTTTAGGCGCCTAATTTTGAATGCGGAGTGCTGAATGAGCATTTTTTCCCGAACACGGGATATCTTCGCCGCCAACATCACCGAGCTGCTCGACCGCTCGGAAGATCCGGCGAAGATGATCCGGATGGTGATCCTCGAGATGGAGGAGACTTTGGTCGAGGTTCGCGCCTCGGCTGCCCGCTGTATCGCCGACGGCAAGGAGATGCGCCGGGCGCTGTCCAAGCTCGACGAAATGCAGCGCAACTGGACCGAGAAGGCCGAGCTCGCGCTGTCCAAGGACCGCGAGGACCTCGCCAAGGCCGCGCTGATCGAGCGCCAGAAGGCCGCCGACATGGGCGAGGGCCTGCGCGACGAGATCAAGGTCATCGACGACACGCTCAGGGGCTATGAGGGCGACATCGCCAAGCTTCAGAACAAGCTTCGCGAGGCGCGCGCTCGCCAAAACGCCATCGCCACGCGCTTCGAAAGCGCCATCACGCGTGGCCGTGCCCGCGAGCTGATGAACGGCAGCCGGACGGAAGACGCATTCTCGAAGTTCGAGATCCTCGAGCGCCG
>DASVXN010000036.1:0-3945 GCA_036392635.1 Sphingomicrobium sp.
CGGCATGCGAAGATGGAAGAGGATCAGGTGTTCCCGACGTTCAAGCGGAACCTGAACGAAGAACAGAATGCCAAGATTACGACGCTCGTGAACAAGGACGGCTTCTGGCAGGCCTAACCGTCAGAGGATGGCGGAGCGAGATTCGGCAAAGGGCCGACTCGCTCCGCATCCGGTTCCCTGCGCACGAACAGCGCGACCAAAGCCACCACCGGTAAGCTGACTGACAAGACCCAAGGAGCGAAGATCGGCACCTTCGTGGCGCTCGCACTGAACAGCTGGAAGGACAGCGGCTGGAAGGCGAACGCTCCGCTCGACCAATTTAACCGAACAGTTGCGACGCCGATTAGAGCTCCAATCGTCCAAAGCCACCGCCGCCTGAACAGACCTGATCGCCAGATGCGCACCACCGCCGCGATGGTAATCCCGAGCGCTACGAGCATTGCCACGATCATCCCCCATTGCGCATAACCCGCCTCAGCTAAGGAGAACGGATTCACCGCCTTCGGGCTGGTCGGTGTTGATTTCACGTAGAAGCTCGTGAGCCACACCCGCCCACCGATGCTATGACTGGACACGGCGACGAGCGCCCAACCGGGGTTGCCTTCAACTTCGTAAACGGCATGCGCCGTCCTCTCTGTCCCGATCACTGACCAGTTCGCATTGATGAGGCTGACGGCCAGAGGTCGTCTTGGAAGCGCCGAATGCATCTGCGGGAAGAGCGCTGCGACGTTCCTTCCGAGCTGAGGTGCAAGCTTCTTCGAAAAGCCGTCGCGATCGCCGCGCGACAGGTCGTTGATGGCGCCGCGCATTTGGCTGCGCTCTTGCACCGTGAGCCCCTTCTCGATGACGTCGCTCGGAGAGCAGGCGATCAGCAAGAGGCACGATAAGGCGATGAAAGGCCAACGCATTACCCACTCCAATCCGAGCGAGCCCAGACTGCAGTACGACCGCTTGGCTGGCAAGCTAGCCAACGAGGGCGAGCTTTGGCGGCTCCTGTGCGGAGAGGTCGACGCTCCCCTCGCCTGCAATGCGTTCGATGCGGGCATCCACTTCGGCGTCCAGGATGAAGTCGCGACCCGCGACGATCGTTGCCTCGCCGCCACCACCGATCGGGACGATGAAGCGAAGTACGCCGTTGGCGCCGCGTGGATCGGCAAGTTCTTCCGCAATGCGCTGAGCCATTGCGGCGTCCGCAGCTCGTACGGTCATCTGCAGGCGCGTCCGCTTGGCCAGATCCGTCAACGGCTGGAAACGCTTGATGGTCACTCGCGGAGTTTCGTCGCCCGCACGGCGGTCGAGTTCGACCGACAGCAGACCGCACTGACCGGCCTTCGCGGCTGCCTCAAGAGCGCTCGTAGCGTCGTCGTCAAAGGCCGTCGCGATGAACTGGCCCGAGCTGTCACTCAACGTCGCCATCATGTAGCGCCGGCCCTTGGCGGAGGTGCGCCAACGCGCCTCCTCGACCAGCCCGGCCATGGTTGAGTTCACCCTTGCGCCTTCGGCGATGTCGGTCTCGGTGATCTCGGCGAAGGTCTTCACCCTGAGCGCGGCGAGCAAGTGCCGCGATGCGTCGACCGGGTGTGCGGAGAAGTAGAAGCCGAAGGCCTCTCGCTCTGCGGCCATACGCTGCGCCAACGTCCAGCTTGCGTCGCGCGGCAGTCGGATGGGCGCTGCTTCAGCAGACGGGCCACCGAACAGGGCCGCTTGCCCGCTCGTTCGCTGGTCGTGCGCCGTCGCGGCGTGGGCGAGGATCGTTTCCGCCGCCCCGAAGACGGCAGGACGGTTCGGGTTGACGCCGTCGAACGCGCCTGCGCCCGCGAGGCTCTCGAGCTGTCGACGGTTGAGCAGCCTCGGATCGACGCGGGCGGCGAAGTCCTCGAGCGTGGCGAAGGCGCCGCTCGTTTCGCGCTCCTGCACGAGCGCTTCCATCGCCTTTTCGCCCACGCCTTTGAGGGCGCCGAGGGCGTACCGCACGGCGCCGTTCTCAACCGTGAAGTGGGCGTGGCTGGCATTGATGTCGGGCGGCAAGGCCTCGACGCCGCCCCGGCGCATGTCCTCTACGAACATCGACAGCTTGTCCGTCAGCGCGACATCGAAGCTCATCGAGGCGGCGTAGAATTCTGCGCGGTGATGCGCCTTCAGCCAAGCCGTCTGGTACGTGAGGAGAGCGTAAGCGGCGGCGTGGCTCTTGTTGAAGCCGTAGCCCGCGAACTTGTCGATCAAGTCGAACAGTTCGTTCGCCTTGGCGGCGGGAATGCCGTTATGTGTGGCGCAGCCCTCGACGAAGGTCGCGCGCTGGGCGTCCATTTCGGCCTGGATCTTCTTGCCCATAGCGCGGCGCAGAAGGTCCGCGCCGCCGAGCGAGTAGCCGGCGAGGATCTGCGCCGCCTGCATGACCTGCTCCTGATAGACGAAGATCCCGTAGGTCTCCTTCAGGATGCCTTCGAGCAGCGGGTGCGGGTACTGGATCTCCTCCTGCCCGTTCTTGCGGCGGCCGAACATCGGGATGTTGTCCATCGGACCGGGGCGATAGAGCGCGTTAAGCGCGATGATGTCCTCGAACACCGTAGGTTTCACCGCCGAGAGCGTGCGCCGCATGCCCTCCGATTCCACCTGGAACACGCCGACGGTGTCGCCGCGCTGGAGAAGTTCGAAAACCGCCGCGTCGTCCCACGGGAGCGCGGAATAGTCGACTTCAACGCCTTGCTCGGCGAGGAGGCGCTGCCCTTCCCGCAGGACCGAGAGCGTCTTGAGCCCCAGGAAGTCGAACTTCACGAGCCCTGCGCCCTCGACATATTTCATGTCGAATTGGGTCACCGGCATGTCTGAGCGCGGGTCGCGGTAGAGCGGGACCAATTCGTCGAGCGGGCGATCGCCGATGACGACGCCGGCGGCGTGTGTGGAGGCGTGGCGCGGCAAGCCTTCGAGCCTCATCGCAAGGTCGAAGAGACGCTTCACGTCCGCCTCGTTCTTGTACTCCGCGGCGAGCTCCGAAACGCCGTTCAGTGCCCGGTCGAGAGTCCACGGATCGGCGGGTGAGTTTGGGACGAGTTTGGCGAGCCGATCGACATGACCGTAGCTCATCTGGAGCACGCGCCCCGTATCCTTGAGGACGGCGCGCGCCTTCAGGCGTCCGAAGGTGATGATCTGCGCGACCTTGTCCCGTCCGTACTTGCGCTGGACGTAGGAGATGACCTTGTCGCGATGAGTTTCGCAGAAGTCGATGTCGAAGTCCGGCATCGACACGCGTTCCGGGTTCAGGAAACGCTCGAACAGCAGCCCAAGCGCGAGCGGGTCGAGGTCCGTAATCGTGAGCGCCCAGGCGACGACGGAGCCCGCGCCCGAACCACGGCCCGGCCCGACCGGGATGTCATTCGCCTTTGCCCACTTGATGAAATCGGCAACGATCAGGAAGTAGCCGGCGAAGCCCATGCCCGTGATGATGTCGAGCTCATAGTCGAGCCGCTCGGCGTAGCGCTGCAACTCGTCCGCTCCCCTGCCCTTGAGCCGGGCTTGCAGCCCTGCGTGGGCATCGCGGCGCAGCTGCTCGTCCTCGTCGTCGCTGAGCCGCGGCAGGATCGGCTTTCGCTTGGGCGCCGCGACCGCACAGCGCTGCGCAACCACAAGGGTATTCGCGAGCGCTTCGGGCAGGTCGGAGAACAGCTCCGTCATGGCGGCGGAGTCCTTGAGCCAGGCGTCGGCCGATGAAGTCACGCGATCGGCGCTCTCGACGTACGCAGAGTTCGCAATGCACAGCATCGCGTCGTGCGCGGCGTGGAACGCCGGATCCGAGTAAGCTGCCGGGTTGGTCGCGACGATCGGCAGGTGGCGCGCGTAGGCCAGGTCGATCAGGCCAACCTCGGCGGCTTGCTCGACCCCGTCGTTGCGGCGCGACAGCTCGATGTAAAGTCGCTCGGGAAACAAGCTGTGCAGCCGGTCGAGATA
>DASVXN010000037.1:0-1503 GCA_036392635.1 Sphingomicrobium sp.
CGACGTCGCCGCTCTGCATGTCCATCACGTAGATCTGGTAGAACGGATTCCCCGGCTCGCGCTCGCTCTGGAACACGAGACGCCGCCCATCCGCCGACCAATAGCCTTCGCCGCTGCGCCGGCCTTCGACCGTCAACTTCCGGACGCGTGACAGGAAGCCGGCCTCAGGCGACGGTTGTTGAGCGGCGAACGGGGTCGACAACCCGAGCAGTAGGAGCGCCGCAAGTCGTGCTCTGGTCACCTGCATACGTATACCATTCAGTGTGCGCTTCGACGCCTTCAAATCCGCCGCGAAGTCGCTGACCTGGCGCGAGCGGCTGTCGATCCTCGTCGGCACCATCGCGGTGGTGCTGGTGGCGATGGTGAGCGTCTGGACCGGCCGCTATGCGTGGGCGATCTACAAGCTGAATCGCGGCGTCGGCGACACCGTGTTCTACGACGCGCTGAACCGTCCGTGGTTCCGCCTCGACGAGCAGCGCCGCGACGTCAAGCTGGAGCAGATCTCAACCTACTTCAAGGACGCGGTCGTCTCGATCGAAGACCATCGCTTCTACATCCACCCGGGCATCGATCCCATCGCGACAACGCGCGCCATCTTCTACAACCTCCGCTCCGAGCCTGGCATGCAGGGCGGCAGCACGATCACGCAGCAGCTCGCGCGGACGCTGTTCCTGTCGAATCAGCGCACCTACGGCCGCAAGGTGAAGGAAGCCGCGCTGGCCGTGCTGCTCGAAATCTTCCTCAGCAAGCGGGACATCCTCGAGCTCTATTTCAATCGCGTCTATCTGAGCGCCGGCATCTACGGTGTCGAGACGATGTCGGAGAAGATGCTCCGCAAGCCGGCGTCGCAGCTGACCATCGGCGAGGCGGCGCTGATCGCCGGCATCATCCAGGCGCCGGCGTTCTATTCGCCCTGGACGCACTTCGACGATGCGCGGCGCCGCAGCTTTGTCGTGCTGCAGCGCATGCGCGAGGAGAAGAAGATCACCGCGGCGCAGGAGCAGGCCGCCCGCGCCGAGCGGATCCGCATCCAGCCGCAGCCATCGGTGTCGAGCGCGCGCGGAGGCTACGCGAAGGAGTTCCTGCGCCAGCAGTTCCGCGACATCTACGGCGGCGACAACCCGCCCGACTGGAAGGTCCACACCACCTTCGTGCCGGAGATTCAGGACGCGGCGGAAGCCGCCGTCCGTGAGGGGCTGCGTCGGCAGGGCATTCGCGAATTGCAGGCGGCGCTGGTGGCGATGGACCCAAAGACCGGCAACCTGCTGGCGATGGTCGGCGGGGCCGATTTCGCGACCACGCCATTCAATCGCGCCGTCCGCAGCCGGCGTCAGCCCGGTTCCGCGTTCAAGCCGTTCGTCTATTCGGTGGCGCTCGAGCACGGCATGTCGCCGGTGTCGACGATCAACGGGTTGAAGCAGGTCGCCATTCAGGCGCCGGAAGGTGTCTGGATTCCGCGCGACGAGCGCGCCAGCGAACAGGATTCGATCACCTTGCGCGAGG
>DASVXN010000038.1:0-10153 GCA_036392635.1 Sphingomicrobium sp.
TGCCCGGCTATGCGGACGAGCTTGGACGCCCCAGCGACACCGAGACGTTCGTGGCGATCAAGGCGCATGTCGACAATTGGCGCTGGAAGGGCGTGCCCTTCTATCTGCGCACCGGCAAGCGCATGCCCGAGCGCGACACCGAGATCTTCATTCAGTTCAAGGACGTGCCTTATTCGATCTTCGCCTCGCGCGGAGCGACGACGCGGCCGAACAAGCTGATCATCGGGCTTCAGCCCGAAGAGACGATCAGCCTGTACCTCATGTCCAAGACTCCGGGCCTCGACCGGCAGGGCGTTCGGCTGCGCGAGATCCCGCTCGACATCGGCCTCGCCAATGCGTTCAGCGAGTATCGCCGGCGGATCGCATACGAGCGGCTGCTGCTCGACCTTATCGAAGGCGACCCGACCTTGTTCGTTCGGCGCGACGAGGTCGAGGCACAGTGGGCCTGGATCGACCGCATACGGGCCGCGTGGACGGAGAAGGGGATTACGCCCCGTCCGTACGCGGCCGGAACCTGGGGGCCATCCGCCGCGATCGCGCTCACCGAGCGAGACGGCATCAGCTGGCACGAGTAAAGGCGCGCCATGAGTCTTCATCCCATTGTCGCGGCGGTCACGGACCGGATCATCGAGCGGTCACGACCGACCCGCCGTCGCTATCTCGAGCTGATGGCCGAGCAGAAGGAGCGTGGCATCAACCGCCCGCGCCTCAGCTGCGGCAATTTCGCGCACGGCTTCGCCGCTTCAGGCGAGGACAAGGAGGCGATCAGCCATTTGGCAGGTCCTAACATCGGGATTGTAACCGCTTACAATGACATGCTGTCGGCGCATCAGCCGTACGGCCGCTATCCCGAGCAGATGAAGATCTTCGCCCGCGAAGTCGGCGCCACGGCGCAGGTCGCCGGCGGCGTTCCGGCGATGTGCGACGGCGTCACCCAAGGGCTTCCGGGCATGGACCTGTCGTTGTTCAGCCGCGACGTGATCGCCATGGGCACGGCGGTGGCGCTGAGCCACGGCATGTTCGATGCGGCGGCGCTGCTCGGCATTTGCGACAAGATCGTGCCCGGGCTTCTGATCGGCGCGCTCCGGTTCGGGCATCTGCCGGTGCTGCTGGTGCCCGGCGGACCGATGCCGTCCGGGCTGCCCAACAAGGAAAAGCAGCGCATCCGCCAGCTTTATGCCGCGGGCAAGGTCGGCAAGGACGAGCTGCTGAAGGCCGAGAGCCGCTCCTACCACGCGCCGGGGACCTGCACCTTCTACGGCACCGCCAATTCCAACCAGATGATGATGGAACTGATGGGGCTCCACATCCCGAACTCGGCCTTCATCAATCCGGGTACGCCGCTCAGGCAGGCGCTGACGCGCGCGGCGGTGCATCGGCTGGCCGAACTCGGCCGGAGCGGCGAGCGGCCGCTCGCGGAGGTCGTCGACGAGAAGGCGATCGTGAACGCGATGGCCGGGCTGCTGGCCACCGGAGGCTCGACCAACCACTTCATTCACCTGCCGGCGATGGCTCGCGCGGCGGGGATCATCATCGACTGGCAGGATTTCGCGGAGCTTTCCTCCGCGGTGCCGCTGATCACGCGCGTCTATCCCAACGGGTCGAAGGACGTGAACGACTTCCAGGACGCGGGCGGCATGGCGTTCGTGACCTATGCGCTGAGCCGCGAGGGACTGATCCACACCGACACCGTCACGGCGGGTGCGGACTCGATGGATGCATGGATCGGCAATCCCGAGTTGCACGGCGACGAGCTGATCTGGAAGCCGGCGGAAGAGAGTGCGGACATCGACATGCTGCGGCCGGTGAGTGAGCCGTTCCAGGCCGACGGCGGGCTGCGGCTGCTGAAAGGAAATCTCGGGCGCGCGGTGATCAAGACCAGTGCCGTCGACGAGGACCGCTGGCTGATCGAAGCGCCGGCACGCTGCTTCTCCGACCAGGACGAGGTGCTGGCGGCCTTCAAGGCGGGTGAGCTGACCGGCGATGTCGCGGTTGTCGTGCGATTCCAGGGACCGCGCGCGAACGGCATGCCGGAGCTGCACAAGCTGACGCCGACGCTCGGCGTGCTGCAGGACCGTGGGCAACGGGTGGCACTGATCACAGACGGCCGCATGTCCGGTGCCAGCGGCAAGGTGCCGGCGGCGATCCACGTTTCGCCTGAGGCGCTTCCGGACGGTCCGCTGGCGCGCGTTCGGGACGGCGACCTGATCCGTCTCGACGCTCGTAACGGGACGCTGGAAGCGGTCGGCGTCGACCTGTCGACGCGCCCGCCGGCAAACTCTCCGCCGCCGCCGGTCGGCACCGGGCGCGAGCTGTTTGCGATGATGCGCCTGCACGTCAATGAGGCCGAAGCCGGTGCGTCGGCCATGCTCGCAGCAATGGAAGCCGAACAACCCTTCGGCTTCGCTCAGGACAGGTCATGAGGACTATCGCCGTCGCCGATGTGGGCGGCACGCATGCGCGTTTTGCTTTGGCCGAGATCGACGGCGGCCGCGTCGCGTCGCTCAGCGAGCCCGTGAAGCTGAAGACAGCCGAGCACGGCAGCTTTCAGCTCGCGTGGCAGGAGTTCGGGCGCCGCGAAGGCATCGACTTGCCGAACGAGCTGGCGCTTTCGTTCGCCGGGCCGGTCGGCGGCGAGGTGCTGAAGCTGACCAACAATCCGTGGGTGATCCGCCCGTCGCTGATGAAAGACCGGCTTGGCGTCGATCGCTTCACCATCGTCAACGACTTCGGCGCGGTCGGCTATGCCGTGGCGACGCTGCCCGATGAGGAGTTCCGGCACATCTGCGGGCCCGACCGGCCGCTTCCGCGCGAAGGCGTGATCTCGATCGTCGGTCCGGGAACCGGCCTCGGCGTCGCTGCAGTGCTGCGCAAGAGCGACCATTACGAGGTGATCGAGACCGAGGGCGGGCACGTCGACTTCGCGCCGCTCGACCGGCTTGAGGATCAGATCCTCGTCGAGCTTCGCCGCAACTTCCGGCGCGTGTCGGTGGAGCGGATCGCGTCGGGACGGGGGCTGTGGAATGTCTATGAGGCGCTGGCGGCGATCGAAGGGCTGCCGACGACCTTCCACGACGACCGTGACCTGCTGGTCGCGGCGCTTGAAGGCAAGGACAGTCTCGCCAATGCGGCCCTTGATCGCTTCTGCCTGACGCTGGGGTCGGTCGCGGGCGACATGGCGCTGGCCCAGGGCGGCATGAACGTGGTGATTGCCGGCGGTATGGGGCTGCGCGTTGCCGACTACTTGCCGCGCTCCGGCTTCCGCGACCGCTTCATCGCCAAGGGCCGCTTCGAGCGGCGGATGGACGACATGCCGGTGAAGCTCATCACCTATCCGGAGCCGGGCCTCTTCGGCGCCGCGGCGGCCTTCGCGAGGGAGCATCCATGACCATCGACGACATCATGCGCGCCGCGCCGGTCATCCCGGTGCTGGTGCTCGAACAGGAGATGGATTGGGCAGCGCTGGCCACGACCTTCGTCGAGGCGGGTCTCCCCGTCCTCGAGATCACGATGCGCACGCCGCTCGCGCTGGAGGCGATCCGGGCCACGTCGCAGGTTCCGGGCGCAATTGCCGGAGCAGGCACCGTCCTCAACGAGGCGCAGCTTGCGCAGGCGATCGACGCGGGCAGCCAGTTCATTGTTTCGCCGGGCTTAACCGAGCCGCTCGGCAAGGCGGCCGTCGCGTCGGGTGTGCCGTTCCTGCCAGGCACGGCAACGGCGGCGGACATCATGCGCGGTCTCGACTTCGGCCTTGATCGCTTCAAGTTCTTCCCGGCTGAGGCGTCGGGCGGCATTCCCGCCCTGAAGGCGCTTGCCGGACCTTTCGGCAACGTCCGGTTCTGCCCGACAGGCGGGATTCGGCCCGACACGGCGGCCGACTGGCTGGCGCTCGACCCGGTACTGTGCGTCGGCGGCACCTGGTTCGTGAAGTCAGGCGACGAGTTCGCCACCATCGGCGAGCGCGCCCGCGCTGCTGCGGCGCTGCGGCGCTAGGTCACCACCAGGTGGCGTATAGCGCCACGAGGATCAGCACCACGCCGAGCGCACCGACGTTGAACCCGGCGCTCGTCTTGTAGCGCACCTCGCCCGTGTAGATGGTGTCGGTGCCAGGCCGCTGCGGGGTGGCGAGGCTGACGATCACCGCCAGCGCGAGCGAGACCAGGAAGACGATCCCCATCCGATTCATGAACGGCGTGAGATAGTCGTTCACGCCCTGCGGCAGCGCCGTGGCGGGAAGCGCCTTCTTCATGATGAACGATAGACCGACCGACGTCACGGCGGCGACGATCGCGCCCGCCTCCGTGGCGCGTTTCCAGAACAGGCCGAGCAGGAAGATCACGGTGATGCCCGGCGTGAAGAAGCCGCTGAATTCCTGGATGAACTGGAACGCCTGCTCCGAGCTTCCGACCAGCGGCCGAGCGACGAGGATGGCGATCAGGATCGCAACCGCCGCGGTGATGCGGCCGACTAGAACGAGGCGCTTTTCCTCGGTGACGCTTTCGCCGCGCTCGTCCTCGGCGCGCGTCCGCTCGCCGCGGAACTTGGCGTAGAGGTCGAGGGTGAAGATGGTCGCGATCGAATTGATCTTGGAAGCGGTGGAGGCGATGATTGCCGCCACCAGTGCCGCGAAGACGAGCCCGAGCAGGCCGGGCGGCAGGAGTCGCATCATCGTCGGGTAGGCCTCGTCAGGCTTGGGCAGTCCGGGCGCGAGCACGACCGCGGCGGTCCCGGGCAGCACAATGATGACCGGCATCAGCAGCTTGAGGAAGGCGGCGAAGATCACGCCCTTTTGCGCTTCGTCGAGGCTCTTCGCCGCGAGCGCGCGCTGGATGATGTACTGGTTGAATCCCCAGTATGCGAGATTGGCGATCCACATGCCGCCGACGAGGACGCTCAGGCCCGGCAGGTCGATGTAGTGCGGGTCGCTCTTGTCGAGGATCATGTGGAAGTGATCCGGCGCCTTTTTCACGAGTAGGCTGAAGCCCGCGAACAGGTCCCCGCCGCCGATCTGCGTGAGGGTGAGATAGGCGACCACGAGGCCGCCGAGCACGAGCAGGGTGACCTGCACGATGTCGGTGAGTGCCACGGCCTTGAGGCCGCCTCGCAGCTGGTACAGCAGCGCGAAGGCGCCGAGGATTACCAGCGCGACATTCTGGTCAATGCCGGCGACCTTGTTCACCGCGATCGAGCCGAGCCAGATGATCGACGTGAGGTTCACGAACACGTAAAGCGCGAGCCAGAACAGCGCCATGATCACCGGCAGGACCTTGCCGTACCGCCGCTCGAGGAACTGCGGCATGGTGTAGATATGGTTCTTGAGGAAGATCGGCAGGAAGAACTTGCCGACGATCAGCAGCGTCGCCGCTGCCATCCACTCGTACGACGCGATCGCCAGGCCGATGGCGTAGCCGGAACCCGACATGCCGACGATCTGCTCGGCGGAGATGTTCGCGGCAATCAGCGATGAGCCGATCGCCCACCAAGGCAGGTTCTTGGACGCGAGGAAGTAGTCCGACGTATCCTTCTCGTGCCCGGCCTTCTCGCGCGACACCCACTGGGCAAGGCCGAAGATGCCGATCGCGTAGGCGATCACGACTATGAGATCGATCGTCGACAGGCTCAAATCCCGTTCCCCCTCGCGTGGCGTGAAGACTTAGCCAAGACGCTGCGGCTGTCTATTGCTAAGGCGCGCTCCGGTTGGGCGGCTGCGCCGTCAGAGCGAACGGGATCATGGTCAGCACGAGCACTCTTTCGGACCGCCGCGGCCTATGGGCATTCGTGCTCGGCGTGGTCCTCGTCACGATCGGCGTGCTGATGCATGCGCCGATGTTCCTGATGGGGCGGCACAATCATTTCGTGCTCGCCGGGATGCCGATCGGCTGGGACATGGTGCTCGGCATGGTCGCGATCATCGGCGGCTGCGGGATCGCCGCTTATGGACTGCTGCCCCGCAACATCTCGAGACAGCTTGCGGCGCAAGACGAGATTGTCGTCTCACCGCCCGAGGATGCGCCGCTGGGGCGCGCGCACTGGTCGCTGATGTTCGTGCTGGTGATCGCGCTGGTCATCGACATCATGAAGCCGGCCACGCTGGGCTTCACGCTTCCAGGCATGATGTCCGAGTACAACGTCAGCAAGGCCGTCGTTTCGTCCTTTCCCTTCTCAGCATTGACGGGAACCGTGGTCGGATCGGTGATCTGGGGAGCGCTAGCCGACATCTACGGCCGGAAGGCGACGATGCTCCTGTCCGCCGTCATGTTCGTCGGCACCTCCATCTGCGGCGCGATGCCGTCGCTTTGGTGGAACGTGGGCATGTGCTTCATGATGGGCGTGGCCGCCGGCGGCATGCTGCCGGTCACCTATGCGCTGCTGGCCGAGATGATGCCGAGCAAGCACCGGGGCTGGAGCCTGGTGCTGGTCGGTGGCCTGGGCGCAGTCGGCGGCTATTTCGCGGCGAGTACGTTTTCCGCGATCCTGCAGCCCTTCTTCGGATGGCGCATCCTCTGGGTGCTCAATCTGCCGACGGGCCTCTCGCTCGTGCTACTGGGGGCGCTCATTCCGGAGTCCGCCAAGTTCCTGCTCGCCCGGGGGCGGAGGGAAGAAGCGGCCCAGGTGATGGAGCGCTTCGGCTCGAAGGCGCGGAAGACCCACGTTGCGGAGCATGCGGCCCTGCAGCGCGGCCCGACGGTCGCCCTGACCGGCCGCGCCTTCTTCGGCAAGTTGTTCGCGCTGAGCCTCGGCGCCATCTGTTTCAGCCTGATCAATTTCGGGCTGCTGCTGTGGTTGCCGGCCGACCTCATCGCCAAGGGCTACAGCGTCGGTCTGTCGAGCAGGCTTCTGGCGGAATCGGCGCTGATTGCGTTTCCGACCGTGTTCATCGTCGCTTATCTCTACAGCAGCTGGAGCACGAAGTGGTCGCTGGTCGGCTCTCTCGTGCTGACGCTGGCAGGGCTCGCCGGCGTGCTGTGGCTGGAGTTCACGGGGACGGGCAGTCCGGTGTTCCCGGTTGCACTGCTGATCATCGGAACCAACGCGCTCATCGCGATGCTTCTGCCCTATACGGCTGAGAGCTTTCCGTTGCGGATCCGCGGGCGGACGACGGGCACGGTCGCGGCGTGCACCAAGGCTGGCGGCATGATCGCGCAGCTGCTCGCCATCCTTACCCTCGTGCCCCCGCTCGCCGTCGTGTCGGTGATCATCATGGTCCCCACGGCTGCGGCCGTGCTGCTGGTGGCGCTGTTCGGGAAGGAGACCCGCGGGCGCGACCTGCGCGACCTCGATCCCGACGGACACACCTTCGCCGCGACCGGAATGTGAGACCTTAGCCGTCGGCGCGAAGGAGCTCCGGCGTAGTCCCGGTGAATTGGGCGAGATATTGTCGCTGGCCGACCATGCCGGCGGCCGTGTTCGCGATGACTTCGCGGATGTGCTTCAGCCGGTCGAGCGTCTCTGCGTCGGGCAGCACGTCCGCGGCAGGATGATAAGCCTGCGCCTCCATGCCCTGGCCGACCATCACGGACAGCCAACTGGTCTCGGTGAACAGCTCTTCGTGCTCGCGGACGACGCGGCCGGTGCGGCGAAAGATCTCGATCTTCTCGGCCAGGCTGTCCGGCACGCCCATCGTGCGGCAATAGTCCCAGAATTCGGTGTCGTTACGCTCCGTGGCCTTGTAGTGAAGGACGAGGAAGTCGCGGATGTCGACGTATTCGCGTTCGGTCAGCCGATTGTAACGATCGATTTCGACCTGATCGAAGCGGCGGCTCGGGAACCAGGTGAGCAGGCGCGCGATGCCGGTCTGCACGAGGTGGATGCTGGTCGATTCCAGCGGCTCGAGGAAACCGCTCGCGAGACCGAGCGCGACGACGTTCTTGTCCCAGGCTTTCCTGCGGTGCCCGGCGATGAAGCGCAGCGGGCGCGGGTCGCCGAGCGGCTTGCCGTCGAGGTTCGCAAGCAGCAGCGACGACGCTTCGTCATCGCTGATGTGCGCGCTGGAATATACGTGACCATTGCCGGTGCGGTGCTGGAGAGGGATGCGCCATTGCCAGCCGGCCGGCCGCGCGGTGGAGCGGGTGAGCGGCTGCTGGTCGTCCGGGTTGGTTTCGCACGCAACGGCGAGTGCGCGGTCGCACGGCAGCCACTTCGACCAGTCCTCGAAGCCGGCGCCCAGCTTCTGCTCGATGAGCAGGGCGCGGAAGCCGGAGCAGTCGATGAACAGGTCCCCGGCGACCTTGCGTCCGTCCTGCAGCACCACGGACTCGATGAACCCCGTCTCGCCGTTCTGCTGGACGTCGACGATGCGCCCCTCCGTACGGCGCACCCCCCAGCTTTCCGCCATCCTCCGGAGGTATTTGGCGTAGAGGCCCGCATCGAACTGGAAGGCATAGCCGATCCGCGCGAGCGGCGACTTGGGCTGGTCGGGGCGCGGATGATCGAAGCGGCCCTGCAGGCCGGCGACCGCGCCGAGCGAGTAGACGTCCAGCGGGTTGGTGTCGCCGAGCGCCTGTCCCTTCAGCCAGAAGTGGTGGAAGTCGATCCCGAGCATGTCGAGACCGTAAAAGCCGAACGGATGGACATAGCGGTGGCCTACACGCGTCCAATCGCGAAACTCGATGCCGAGCTTGTAGGTCGCATGGGTCGACCGGACGAAATCGCGTTCGTCCAGCCCCAGCATGGCGTTGAAGAAGTTGATTTGGGGGATCGTCGCTTCGCCGACGCCGACCGTGCCGATCTCCTCCGACTCCACCAGCTCGATGACGAGGCCTGGCATGGCGCCGATGGTCTTGGCCAGCGCTGCCGCGGCCATCCAGCCGGCCGTCCCGCCCCCGACAATGACGACCTTCTGGATGAGGTCGTTCCTCAAAGGGCGAATTCCTGCACCGGAGCGGCGTTCTGCGCCGCGCAGCAACTGGCGATGAACTGGGCCTGCGTCGGAAGGCGGTCAGCGACTTCCATATAGCCTTGGCGGATCTGCTCCAGAGCCTGCGAGACCTTGGTCTCGTCGAGACCATCCACCACAGGGTCGTAACCCTCGGGGATGATGTTCTGGCCGAGCATCACGGAAACCCAGCTCTGCCGCGGAAACAGCTCGACGCCCTCAGCGAAGACACGGCCCTTGTTGCGGAACTGCTCGATCTTCTCGGCAAGCGCGTCGGGGATTTCCATCGCAGCGCAGTATTTCCAGAATTCGGAATCGTCGCGCTGCATGGCCTTGTAGTGAAGGATGACGAAGTCGCGGACCCACTCGTTCTGCTGCTTCATCTGGCGATTGAATTCGTCGCGCTCGAGCGGGTTGAAGCGGCGGTCCGGGAACATGGCGATCAGGCGCGCGATACTGGCCTGGACAAGGTGGATGCTGGTCGACTCGAGCGGCTCGACGAACCCGCTCGACAGACCCATGGCCACGACGTTCTTGTTCCAGGAGAGCTTGCGCCGACCGGTGGTGAAACTCAGCCGCCGCGGACTGTCCAGCAGTTCGCCTTCCAGATTGTCGACCAGCACGCGCTCGGCCTGATCATCCGAAATGAAGCTGCTGCAGTAGACGTGGCCGTTGCCCATCCGGTGCTGGAGCGGAATTCGCCACTGCCAGCCGCTCTCGTGCGCGGTCGCGCGGGTGAACGGATCGGGGTTGCCGGCATAGCTGCATGGCGCCGCAACCGCGCGATCGCAGGGCAACCACTGGCTCCACTCTTCATACCCCGTGTGCAGCGCTTGCTCGATGAGGAGGCCGCGAAAGCCGGAGCAGTCGATGAACAACTCGCCTTCGATTGTCTGCCCGCTGTCGAGCTTCAGGGACTCGACGAATCCGTCTTCGCCGCGGAGTTGGACGTCGACGACCTTCCCTTCGAGGCGGCGGACTCCATGCGCTTCGGCGAACGCGCGAAGGAAGCGCGCGTACAGCGTCGCATCCAGGTGGAACGCGTAACGGAGCTGATTGAGCGGAAACTGCGCCTGCGGTCCAGGCCTCGCATATTTGCCCTGGTAGGCCGCGGCCGCGCTCATGGACCATGCAGTGATTTCGGGCACGGGCCGCCGCTCGCGCTCGCGTAGGTACAATTGGTGGAAGGGGACGCCCTGCAGGTCCGTGCCGAGGTCGCCGAACGCGTGGAAGTAGCGCTGGCCGTGCCGACCCCAGTTCACGAACTCGATGCCGAGC
>DASVXN010000039.1:0-1524 GCA_036392635.1 Sphingomicrobium sp.
GCCGCAGTTCGCGCCGGTGCCGCCACCGGCTCCGGGACCAGAAACCCCACACGAGCGAAGCCGCGAGATAACCGACGGCCGCGAGGACGGCCGCCATGGAGAGGATGCCGACTGCGATCGCTCCCGACGCATGGTGGACCCAGAAGAGCAGCCGGCTGAGCTCGCTCGAGAAGCGTTCCGCCGCGGCGGGATCGAGCAAGGTCGAATCGTGGTGCAGCTCCCACGATCCGATCCGGTAAGCGGCGTAGTACATCGGCGGAATGGTTAGCGGGTTCACGACCAGCGTGAACACGGCGGCCACGGCGACGTTGGCGCGCGTCGGGATCGCCAGAAGCGCCGCGATGACCGTGTGCATGAACGGAATGATCACCGCCACGAACAGGCCCACGGCGACACCGCGGGGCACCGATCGGCGAGTCATTCGCCACAGCGACGGGTGCGTCAGATGCGGGGCGAAGGGCCGGAGCAGCCGGTACTGGTGAACCGTATCGCGCGTCGGAATGTGGCGCGTCAGCCAGCGCATCCGCCCGCGACGGCCCTCAGCCATTATGCCGGAGCAACCTTTGCTGCTCGCGCTTCCAGTCCCGCTCCTTCATCGTCTCGCGCTTGTCATGGACCTTCTTGCCGCGCGCCAGCGCCAGCTCCACCTTCGCTCGCCCGCTCGCATTGAAATAGATGGAAAGCGGGACAAGCGTTAGCCCCTGCCGCGTCACTGCACCCTGCAGCTTGGCGATCTCACGGTTCTTCAGGAGCAACTTCCGCTGCCGCCGCGGCTCGTGGTTGAGCCGGTTGCCGTGGCTGTATTCGGGAATGTGGCTGTTGATCAGCCAGATCTCGTCGCCGTCCACGGTAGCATAGCTTTCGGCGATCGAGCCCTCTCCGCTCCGCAGCGACTTCACCTCGGTGCCCGTCAGCTGAATTCCGGCCTCGAGCCGCTCCTCCACGAAATAGTCGAAGCGCGCGCGCCGGTTCTCGGCCACGACTTTCTGCTTGTCGAAGGGCGGCGGAAGCGGCTTGGCCATGCGTGGATCAGATCAGCCCCGCATGCTCGAGTGCGGCGTCCACGGCACGCTTGGAGGAGGCAGAGGCGTCGACCAGCGGCAAGCGAAGCTCGCTCGGGAAGTCGTTCCTGATGCGGGTCAGCGCATATTTGGTGGGCGCCGGCGATGCATCGGTGAACAGCGCCGCGTGCAGCGGATAGAGCCGGTCCTGAAGCGCAAGCGCATCGTCCCAGCGGCCCTCTCGCATCGCCTTCTGAAAGTCGGAGCAAAGGCGCGGCGCAACGTTGGCACTGACTGAGATGCAGCCGACGCCGCCCATCGCATTGAATCCGAGCGCCATGTCGTCGTTGCCGGACAGCTGGACGAAACCGTCGGCGCAAGCGAGGCGCTGGGCGGAAACCCGGCCGAGATTGCCGGTGGCATCCTTCACAGCGACGATCTTGGGGTGCTTCGAAATCGTTGCGAGCGCCTCGACTGAAATGTCAGCGACCGTCCGCGATGGCACGTTGTAGACGACGATCGG
>DASVXN010000040.1:0-5448 GCA_036392635.1 Sphingomicrobium sp.
CTATGCCGGGTTCCTCGGACGTGATGTTCCGATCTCCACCGTTTGCGAAGTCCGCGATCGCGCCGCGACAATCCTGCGCGACGCGGGCTACATCGCCGCTGTCCAGGTGCCAGAACAGCGCATCGAGAACGGCATCATCCACTTCCAGGTGCTGATGGCGCGTTTGACGTCCGTCCGGGTGCGCGGCGAAGCGACGGGCGCGCAGACGGTGCTTGCGGCCTATCTCAACCAGCTGACAAGGCGGCCGCTGTTCAATCGCTTCGAAGCGGAACGGTATCTGCTGCTTGCCAGCGACCTGCCCGGCTACACGGTTCGGCTGACGCTCCGCCCCGCCGGCACGGGACCGGGCGAGGTGATCGGCGATGTCACCGTGCAGCGACTGCCCGCCTATGTGGACTTCATCGTCCAGAACGGCGGCTCACATCAGCTTGGACCCTGGGGCGGCCTGCTGCGCGGACAATTGTTCGGACTGACCGGCCTGGGCGACCGCACCCTCCTGTCGGTCTTCAGCACCTCCGACTTCCACGAACAGCAAACGGTCCAGGTCGGGCATGACATGCGCATCGGCCCGGAAGGTCTCAGCCTGGGCGGCACATTCACTTATGCCTGGGCGCGGCCGAGCGTGGAGGGAGCGCACGTACTGGCCAAGACCATGCTCACCACCGTGGAGCTCGGCTACCCGCTCGTCCGGCGGCAGCAGACCACGGTTCGGGCATCGGCGGGGCTGGACGTCGTCAACCAGAACGTCTGGTTCAATCGCGCGGCCCTGACGCACGATCGGCTGCGTGTCGGCTTCCTGCGGCTTGGGGTCGACGCGGTGCCTGCCGACATCGGCACGAGCTTCTCGAACGTTGAGCCGCCGTGGCGGCTCACGAGCCTGCTCGAGCTTCGCCAGGGCATGCACGCGCTCGGCGCGACCCGCGATTGCGGACCTGCTGGAGTGAATTGCCTGTCGCAGGGCCAAGTGCCGCCGAGCCGGCTCGAAGGCCGCTCCGACGCGACAGTGCTCCGTTTCACCGGATACGGCGAGGCGCGGCCAGTGCCGAAGCTGACTGTCGCGCTTGGCGCGCGGGCGCAATATGCATGGCAGCCGCTCCTGAGCTTCGAATATTTCTCAGCCGGCAACTACACGGTTGGGCGCGGCTACGATCCTGGCGCGCTACTCGGCGACAGTGGCTTCGGGACTCAGGCAGAAGTTCGTTACGGCAGCCGCATCCCGGTAAGCCTCAGCAAACCTGCCGTCGAGGGCTACGGCTTCTGGGACCATGCGGACGTTAGCCATCACGACGGCGCCATTCTCGTCACGCAGCGCAATCATCTGAACTCGGTCGGCGCCGGCGCGCGAGCCAATTGGAACCGCTTCGCGATCGATGCTGCGGTCGCCGTGCCGCTGACGCACCTGGGTCCGCTCAATCGCAAGCCGCCGGTTCGATTCCTCGTCTCGCTCACCAGCCGACTGTGGCCATGGAAGTACTGATGCCTTGCGGCGTCCATCGAGGCCAACGTCAACCCGTGGCTCGGGCTGAACGATGCGCATGCCATCCAGTTCAGGAGCGATGTCGAGCAGCGTGTCACCAGCGGCGGCATGAACACCACCATCGAAGATCCCGAAAACGGGAGCTGATCGGAGGTTCAGATGAGCAGGACAGCCTTATTCATCGCAGCAGCGATCGGCACCATCGGCGGCACTGCATCGTCCTGGGCTGCAACACCGCTTAGCGTTCGCGATAGCTGGCGGATCGGCAACTCCGGCACCAGCTTCTGCTCGGCGCAGGCCGTCACGATCGACGCAGTGCTCGGCAGCATGTTCGACGCCGGCTATTCAATCACGTGTCGGGACGCCGCCCTGCCCGTCGGCAAGCTATACCAGCTAAAGGCGTCTGAAAGCGCCGTCGCGCGCCTTGCTGCAGACCGATACCAGCGTGCTTCGTGCCAGCCTCCGCGCCGCACATCCATCACGGGCCTTGGCGCGGTCGACGTGATCGACTGCAAGCTCAAGGAAGCGAACGTCACCTATCGCGCATATCAGCTGCGCCGGGGACGTCTGATCTACGCCGCACAGGGACTTGCCGGCTACGACAGCGCCCTCCAGCTGGGGCTCAGGAGCCTCGTCGCGGACGAGCCGGCAAAGGGCGAAATCTCGATCGCGACGACCGGCCTTGGCGACCCAGCGGCATTTGCGCGCGTCCAGGCGGGGACGATGGCGCCGAGCAAGGCGCTAGAGGAAGCCTACCGGCGCAACAATGCCGGGAGCTACGCCGAGGCCGCTGAATTCTTTGCTGCCGCGTCAGCCGGTTCGTCGCAGGCGCCACTGAGCCGCGCCGAGGCGCTCGTCAACGAGGCGCTGCAGAAGTCAAACCTTGGGCGTTACGCGGAAGCGGATGCGCTCTTTGCCAAAGCAGCAGAGCTGGTGGGATCCGACCCGATCGTTGCACGCCGGCTTCGTAATTATCGCGCGATTCACCAGCTCAACCAAGGCGACCCGAAAGCCGCTCTCAAGGAGCTGGACAAGCCGATTCAGAAGGGGAGCCAAATCGCCGCTGACGGTAAGAAGACTGCTCTCGTTATCGACGACATGACGGCCAAACGGCTCAACGCCGAGAACAAGCTTGGGCAACAGCTCTCTGCCCAGGCTGACGAACTGCTCCCCGACGAAAAGGCCGAGATCCTGGATGGCCAGGCTCAGCAGCTGCGCGGTACGGCACTACGCCTGACCGGAGATCGTCGCGGTGCTCGGGACGCTCTGCAGCATGCCGACGGCGTCTTGCTTGCCGTAAGGGGCGGCAAGGTCGCTTCGATCCTGTGGATGCGCGCGCAGATCTTCGGTGACCTCGGCGCGCTCGCCGAAGAGAACGGCCAGCAGGCCGAAGCCAGCCGACTCTATCGGCAGGCGGTCACGCTGCTCGAGATGAACTATCCGGGCAGCGCGGTGCTGCTGAATTCGAGGGCGCGGCTCGCCGGCTATCTGGCCCGGCACGGGCAGCTCACGAGCGCACAGGCGATGTTCAGTGCAATCGTCCACTCGCAGCCAGACACGAGCAATCTTCCGCCGAGCTTCGCCAACGTGCTTCGGCCTTATGTCGACCTGCTGTTAAAGCAGGGCAATGAGCCCCGCGCGCAGGCAGAGATCTTCGCGGCGACCCAGCTGATGATCCGGCCCGGCCTGGCGCAAACGCAGGCTGTCCTTGCCCGCGAATTGACCGGCGGGACCGACGAAGCTTCGCGCCTGTTCCGTCAGTCGGTGACGCTCAGCCGACAGGTCGAGCGCGCCCGCATCGAGCTGGCGAGGCTGCAGGACCTGCCCAAACCGACGCCGCAGGACGTGGTTCGTGCACGGGTCCTGCGTTCAACGCTCGATTCATCGCAGCAGGAGCAGCTGATTACGCAAGCCGCGCTGGCCGGCTACCCGCGCTATCGAGCGGTCGCGAGCGACACCATCTCGCTCGGCGACCTTCAGAAAATGCTGCGCCCCGGCGAGGCGTACTATCGGATGACCATCGTCGGCGATCACGTCTACGCGATGCTGATCACACCGGCCGCGTCGCGCGCGCTCAGGCTCGAGGTTACCGCACAGCAGCTGGATGAGCAGGTGACTGCGCTGCGAGATACGATCTCGAAGACGGAGAATGGAAAGCGGGCGACCTACCCCTTCGACGTCGCCCTGTCTCACAGGGTGTTCACCGAATTGTTGGCGCCGTTTCAGGCTGCTCTCCCGGCAGTCAGGCACCTCATCTTCGAGCCCGACGGAGCGATGCTACGCCTGCCGATCAGCCTGCTGGTCATGGATGAGGCGTCCGTCAGCGCCTATCAGCAGCGAGCGAAGGGGAGCGAGGCTGCCGCGTACGACTTCCGCGGCATCGAATGGCTCGGCCGCGACCGGGACGTGAGCACCGCCGTTAGTCCCCGAGCGTTCGCCCAGCTACGCAGCGCACCACCGTCCGCAGGCGTTCGCGGCTATTTGGGTCTTGGCGAAAACAGGCGGCCGGCAGCCTCCGCGGCAGCGATGGTGCCGGCGGCCGCGGACCGCGACTGCCTGCTGCCCCTCTCCTCCTGGAGCCGGCCCATCTCGGCGAAGGAACTGCGGACAGCGGCCGCAGTCATTCGCCAGTTCGATCCGAACGGCGCCGAGATCATGACTGGTGACCAGTTCACGGACACTGCACTCCAGGCGCGCCGAGATCTCGCGCAGTATCGCATCCTGCACTTCGCGACACATGGGGTCGTGACCGCCCGGGCGGCCAAATGCCCGTCGCAGCCGGCTCTCCTCACCAGCTTCGGAGGAAGCGGCTCGGACGGTCTGCTAACATTCAAGGAGATCTTCGACCTCCACCTGGATGCCGATGTCGTGATCCTCTCGGCATGCGACACCGCGGGCAAGGCGAGCGCGGCAGCGACGCAGCAGGCGGGTCTCGGCAGCGGTGGCGATGTGGCGCTGGACGGGCTGGTTCGGGCCTTCGTCGGCGCGGGCACGCGTCTCGTCATTGCCAGCCATTGGCCGGTTCCCGACGACTTCAACGCGACGCAGCGGCTGATGACGGGCCTGTTCTCGGCACCGCCAGGAACGCCGACGGTAAGCGCTCTGCGGATGTCGCAGCGCCAGCTGATGGACGATGCTAACACATCGCATCCCTTCTACTGGGCAGCTTTCGCCGCAGTGGGCGATGGCGAGATCCCGCTAATTCGCTCCGACAAGCCGCGCATCGCCAGCTTGGCCAAATAGCTCGCGTGAAGGTCTAGCCACCTCGGATTTGAGCTCAGACGGAGCGTTCGACGGACCCGAGCCACGGCTCGCCAGACCCGAGGCGAAACGGTTACTCTTTGTTAACCATTTGCGGCGCACCGGCTCTCCAGGAGGCGCGTTCCATGCCGATGCTCGCACATTTCGAGGACCTGTCGCCGCGCAGCGACCGCCGCCGCGCCTTTCGGCGGGCGCTCAAGCTGGGCGTTGCGGACGGCGAGCAGAGCGCAACGGTGCACGACCTGTCGCTCACCGGCGCGCTGATCGAGACATCGGTCCCCATGCTCGTGGGCCAGACTTTCGAAGTGGACCTCCCGCAAGCGGGCAAGGTCGATGCTACGATCGTGTGGAACAGCGGCGAATATTACGGCTGCCAGTTTGACTTGCCGATCCCTCCTTCTGCGTTGAGCGCAGCGCTCCTGCGCAGCCCTCCTGCACCGCCGGGGGCGGCTCCCAACCCGGTGCGGGAGTTGAAAGAGCTCAGCGCGGAGGTCGAGCGCCTGTCGCTGATGATGGAAAGCGCATTGAAGCGACTGACGCGGGATTGAAGCGGTCGACGTAACGAGATTGCGGCTTAGCAGGATCTCCTCAATGATTTAGGAATCTGCCCGTTCTATCCCTCCCGACTTCAAGAAACGAGCGGGCCGGGCGCATGTCGCGGCAGAAGGAGTGCTTTTTCAAGGTTTGATCTCGTGGCAGCGAAGTCGGCG
>DASVXN010000041.1:0-1588 GCA_036392635.1 Sphingomicrobium sp.
ATGAGCCGCCAGCGCCTGCGCACCGGCGTGCTCGAAGCTTCCACCAAGCCCTGCCCGCATTGCGAAGGCACTGGGCTGATGCGCACGGCCGCCTCGGCTGGTCTGTCGGCACTCCGCATCCTCGAGGATGAGGCCGCCCGCGGTCGCGGCGAGCGCATTTGCCTCCGCGCCGGCAAGGAAGCGGCGATCTACGTGCTGAACAAGAAGCGCGCAGAGATCGGCGACATTGAGGCGCGTTACGGCGTCCACATCGAAGTGCTCGTCGACGAGAGCTTCGAAGGCGCCCGGATGACCGTGGACAGCTCCGGTCCCCGTCCCGTCGCGGCGCCGCGCGCCCAGATCGCCCGTGTCGAGGAAGAGGAAGATCTCGAACTCGACACTGCCGAGATCGAGGACGAGGAGGAAGAAGAGACCGAAGACCGCGAGGCTCGCGCGGAAGGCGAGCGCGAGGGCGACCGAGAGGGCCGTCGTCGCCGCAGGCGCCGTCGGGGTGGCCGTGGCCGCCGCCGCGAAGGTGGCGAGCCGGTCGAGGCTGGCGAGGCCGTGGCGCTCGAGGCTGCCGAGGAGCCCGTCTCCGAGCAGGCAGAAGGCGAGCCGGAGGCCGAAGCTGCTGTCGAGGAGCCGCGTGAGGGTGGCCGTCGCCGGCGCCGTCGCCGCGGACGTGGTGGTGCCCTGGCCGAAGGTGCAGAAGGCATTGAGCAGGCAGAAGCCAGCGAAACTGCCGAGCCGACGGTGGAGCCCGACAGCTCCCCGATGGTCGAGCGCCCGGTCGACGAAGAGCCCGCCATTGCGGAAACCCAGCCGGCCGAAGAGCCGCAGCCTGCTGCGCCCAAGCGCCGCCGCCGGTCGAAGGCCGCTGCCGAAGCGGAAGTCGCCGTGACCGAGCCGGCGCCGCCGGAAGCCCCGCCAGCCGAAACGGCCGAACAGGCAGCGCCTCCTGAGAAGCCCGCACGCAAGCGGCGCTCGAAGAAGGCCGAGCCTGCACCGGTCGAGGAGCAGGGTGAGGCTGCCGCAACGAGCACTCCCGCGCCGGCTGAACCCGCACCTGCGCCCCAGCCAGAGGCGGCCCCAGCACCGTCCGCAAACGACGACACCGCGGAAGAATCGACCGGCGAACCCCGCCGCGGCTGGTGGCAGCGGACGTTCGGCTAAGCGACTAACGTAATGCGGTTTTCATGCCGCGTTCAGCGGTACGCATGGTAAGCGGGCGGGCGATGAAGTCGCTCGCCCGCTTCGTGCACGCGCTGATGATTGCCCTCATGCTCGCCACGAGCGCCGCTCCGGCGCTCGCGCAGCAGCAATCAGGACCATCCATCCTCCGAGACAGCGAGACTGAGCTCCTGTTCAAGGATGCTGCCCGCCCGCTGATCAAGGGTGCCGGGCTGGACCAGAACAGCGTTCAGGTTGTCCTGCTCAACGACCCGGAGATCAACGCCTTCGTATCCGAAGGGCAGGTCGTCTACATTCACTCAGGCCTGATCCAGGCCGCCGACAATGTTGGCGAGTTGCAGGGCGTCATCGCGCACGAGCTCGGCCACGTCGCCGGCGGTCACTCGATCCGCCTTCAGCAGGGCGCGAAGGCGGCAAC
>DASVXN010000042.1:0-2290 GCA_036392635.1 Sphingomicrobium sp.
GAAAAGCTCCGTTGCGACACGCGGACAACGCCGCGCTACTTCGTCGAAGCGCGGCCGAGACCAGTATAAGCGCCGGTAGATCGCCACCGCCTGCTCTCGCGGGAACTGTCGCATAGAGCCGGCGTAGCCGTTGGACCGCGCGACGGCCTCAGTGATGCCGAAGCAGGTCGGGCCTCCCCGGTCCGCCGGATGATCCACATATCCGCCTTCACGATCGATGAGGCCGTCGATCAGCGCTTCCACTTCCACCGTTTCACACATGCCGCTCTCCTTCCGAGTCGGCGTGAACTAACCAAATAGGTGTTCTGTAGGAAAGTGAACGAGCCGAACCAGGCTGGTGACCTTGCCAACGAGCCTCGCTAGGTTGCCCGCATGCCGATCAGACAATCACTCATTGCATGCGCACTCTTCTTCGCCGCCTCGACTCCCTCTTTCGCAGCGCTGTCACCTGCCGAGCAGGTGATGGTGCGCACCGTCGATGCCGAGCAGGCCCGCACCCTGGCGATGCTTCAGCGCTGGGTCGACCAGAACAGCGGCAGCCATAATCTCGCTGGCGTGGATGCCGTCCGGCGCATGATCGAGCCTGAGCTCCAGGAGCTCGGCTTCAAGACGCAGTGGATCGACATGCATGCAGTCGGCCGCGCCGGGCATCTCGTGGCTCGCCATGTGGGCAGCCGCCGCGGCAAAAGGCTGCTGCTCATCGGCCACCTCGACACGGTGTTCGAGCCGGACTCCCCCGTTCAGCGCTGGAAGCAGCAGGGCGATCGCGCGAGCGGACCCGGCGTCGGTGACGACAAGGGCGGCGATGCGGTCATCATTGCCGCTCTTCGCGCGATGCAGGCTGCCGGCACATTGAGGCAGGCCAACATCACGGTCTTTCTGACCGGCGACGAAGAAGATGCGGGCCGCCCGCTCGCGATCTCACGCGGCGACCTCATTGCCGAGGGCAAGAAGGCCGATGTCGCGCTCGACTTCGAGGATCTCGCCGTCACTCGCGGGCCGACGGGGCCCGTCGACATGGGCTCCCCGGGCCGCCGCAGCTCGGGAAGCTGGACCGTGACCGTGACCGGCCGGAGCGCTCACTCGGCAGGAGTCGGGGCGGAGAATTACGGCGCCATCTACGAGCTCGCGCGGATCATCGACCAGTTCCGGCGCGAGCTGCCGGAGGACAAGCTGACCTACAACGTCGGCCTGATCGGCGGCGGGCAGACGACCCGTCTCGACGCCGGCAAGATCCGCCTTGAAGCGACTGGCAAGACCAACATCATTGCGGCGACGGCCGTCGCGCGCGGGGATATCCGCGCGATCAGCCAGGAACAGCTCGACCGCGTCGAAGCCAAGATGCGGCAGATCGTCGCCCAGCCGCTGGCAGGCGCCCGCGCCGAGATCAGCTTCGATCCGGACATCTATCCGCCGATGCCGCCGACCGAGGCCAATCGCGCCATCCTCGCCGAGCTGAACGTCGTCAATCGCGACATGGGCCTGCCCGAGATGGGCGAGCTCGACCCTGCGCTGCGCGGCGCCGGGGACATCAGCTTCGTTGCGCCGGTGGTAAGCGGCTTGGCGGGCCTCGGTCCGTCGAGCTCAGGTTCGCACACGGCCGACGAAGCCGTGGATGTGCCGTCCATTTTCAAGCAGGCGAAGCGCGCGGCAATCCTGATGAGCCGGCTCGCGCGACATAAACGTTAGTTAGGGTCTTGAGCCTAAGAGTGCGGCAGAAGTACCGTACCGATCGCAACCGCAGCCGGAGTTGCGGGTTGTCCGTCGGGCGGCGGTGTGCGCATTGATGCATAGGAGCAAGGTGCTTGGCGGGGGTCGCTGGTTCCGTGGATCAGAAGATTAGCGAAGACCCTTTCAAGCTGCTCGTGCAGTCGATCGTCGACTACGCAATCTACATGCTCGATCCCACTGGCGTGGTGACGAGCTGGAACGCCGGCGCCGAACGCATCAAGGGGTTCCAGACCGACGAGATCGTCGGACAGCATTTCTCCACCTTCTACACCGAAGAGGACCGCAAGGCGGGAAAGCCGCAGCGGGTCCTCGAGATCGCTCGAACGGAAGGCAAGTTCGAGGGTGAAGGCTGGCGGGTGAGGAAGGACGGCTCGCGTTTTTGGGCGAGCGTCGTCATCGACCGGATCAACGACGAAGACGGCAATCTCGTCGGCTTCGCCAAGATCACCAGGGACATGACGGAAAAGCGACAGGCGCACGAAGCGCTGCTCGAAGCCGAGCGGCGCTTCCGCATCCTCGTCCAGGGCGTGACGGATTACGCCATCTACATGCTCGATTC
>DASVXN010000043.1:0-6178 GCA_036392635.1 Sphingomicrobium sp.
CGGATCGCCTCGATACCCTTCTCCTGGTAAGCCTCCGCTGCACCTTTCGGGATCAGGAAAGCGCACTGCCAGTAGTCGCCGCGATCGATCATCACGAGCAGCCTCGTACGTTCGACGTTTCCGCGCAGTCCGCCTTTCATCCTGGGTGATTTCGGCACTCGGAACCAGAAGACGTCCATCGGAGCGCCTAACGTCTCCAGCGGGAGCATCGTGCGGACGATCGAAGTGCGCCCATCTGCAGCGATCGTAAGCTTGGCCCTCAGTTCCCGGCCGTCCTCCAAGCGTACACCCACGACCCTGCCGTGCTCCTCGACAAAGCCAGCGACTGGCGCGGTCATCTGCAGGCCGAAGGTCGGGAATGCCTTCGCCTCCTCCCGTAGAAAATCGAGGAAGTCCCACTGCGGCATCATCGCAATGAACGGCGCCGCTGTCCGCAGGTGCGACAAGTCGCCGATCGTCCATGCTCGCCCGGCAAGCCGCAGCTCAGCGCTATTCAGCTCATTGTGCGGGCGCTTCAGGAAGCGCTGAAGCATTCCGAGCTGGTCGAGGATCTCCATCGTCGAGGGGTGAACCGTGTCGCCGCGGAAATCGCGAAAGAAGTCGGCATGCTTCTCCAGCACCCGGACCCGGCAGCCGGCGCGCGCAAAGAGCAGGCCCGCCATCATCCCCGCAGGGCCGCCGCCGACCACGATCAGGTCAAGGGGCTGCAAGTCATCAAAGCCACCGTGAGCGGCGCTTTTGGCGCGACGTTTAGCCCTCGCCGGACCGCGTCCTGGCTTCTTGTCGGCGCTGGCGGAACCGCGTGACGTCATGCCGCCGCAAGGTGCCAGAAACAGCTTTTGTAGGGAAGCCGACTCTAGGCTTTAGTCAGTGCTTCGGCCTTGTGCGCCGCCTGCTTCCCCTCGTCCGTTTCAACGAGATATTCCGGGTTCTCCTTCGAGGCGGCAACCTCGTGTCCTTTGATCTTCATCCGCGATGTGACCTTCTTCACAACCTTGCCTTCGGCTTTGCCGCCATGCGACTTCCACGTGACCCGATCGCCTGACTTCAGTTCCTTGGTCATCAGTCACCTCCACGACACGTAACGCGCAGGCCTGACAGCCGGGCCGCGACCTGCTCTAAAGCACGTATGGCAAGCGAGATGGGCGGACAGGGCCTCAAGGACGCGCTCGTGATCCTGGGCGCGGCTGGGATTGTCATCCCCGCTTTCGCTCGGCTCAAGATCTCGCCGGTGATCGGCTTCATCCTCGTCGGGATCGTCGCCGGTCCGTATGCCCTGGGGGCTCTCGCGAAGGAACATCACTGGCTCGACGCCCTGTCGATCAGCGACCCCCATGGAATCGAGCCCTTTGCCGAATTCGGCATTATCCTCCTGCTGTTCTCAGCCGGGCTCCACATCAACCTGCGGAGGCTGAGGAGCATGGCACGCACGGTGCTTGGGGCCGGAAGCGCTGAGCTGATCGGCTGCGCGCTGCTGATCACCATCGGGCTGCTTTTGACGGGCACGGCGCCGGCAACTGCGGTCGCTCTCGGCCTGGCCTTGGCGATGTCATCGACGGCGCTGGTGCTGCCGATCTCCGGGACCGAAGGACCGGTAGGACGCACGGCTTTCGCGATGCTGATGTTCGAGGACCTGGCGCTCGTTCCGATGCTCTTTTTCATCGAGGTGCTCGGCGGCCAGGCGGATAGTGGCACGATGGTTCGCACCGCCGTACTCGGGATCGTCGTCGTCGCGGCTATGCTGGTGATGGGCCGTCTGATGCTCGGCAGTCTGTTCGCACAGGCCGCGCGAACGAAGAGTCCCGAGCTGTTTCTCGCGATCAGTCTGCTCACGGTTATCCTCGCCAGCATCGCCACTGGCGCGATCGGCCTGTCGCCGCTCCTCGGTGCCCTGATTGCCGGCGTGCTGATCGCGGAGACGGACTACCACGCGGAGGTCGAGGCGATCACGACGCCGCTCGCAGGGCTCGCGCTCGGCATCTTCCTGATTACGATCGGCATGCGCATTGACCTCGGCGCGCTCGCCAGTGGCTTGCCCCTCGTCCTCGGTGCCGCCGCTGCGATCCTGGTCCTCAAAGCCCTGATCACAACCGTCCTCGTGCGCCTCTCGGGCGTTCGCCTCGCAGCAGCAATCGAGACCGGCGTGATGATGGCGAGCCCGTCGGAAACCAGCCTGATCGTACTGGCGGCCGCGACCGCCGCCCACATCGTCTCGCCGGCAGAGTCGGCCTTCTGGACCACGGTGACTGCCGTGGGGCTGACGATCACGCCGCTGCTTGCCGCCGCGGGTAAGGTCATGGGGCGTCGCGTCGACCTGGATGCCGCCTCGACAGAGCCGTCCGAAGGGCAGGCGAAGGGCCGCACCGTGATCTTCGGTTTCGGGCGCGTGGGACAGATGGTTGCCGACATGCTGATCGCCCACAAGCGGCCTTATCTCGCTGTTGAGAGCGATGTGGACTCCGTCCGGCATGCTCGCAAAGCCGGCTACGACGTGCTGTTCGGCGACGTGCGCCGTCCGGAACTCGCCGACAAGCTGCACCTCGGGCATGCGGCGGCATTGGTACTGACGATGGACGACCCAGTGCTCGTTGCCCAACTGGCGGCTCGTGTGAGGGGTTGGGTACCCGACCTGCCCATCATCGCCCGGGCTCGCGATACGGATCACGCCGCACAGCTGTACAAGGCCGGTGTTACCGATGCCGTTCCCGAGACGCTCGAAGCCTCGCTCCAGCTATCGGAAGCGGTGCTTGTGGACGTTGGATTGGCCATGGGGCCAGTCATCGCATCCATTCACGAGAAGCGCGCCGAACTTCGCAGCGCGATCATGGCCGAGGCAGAACTCGACGTGGAGCCGACGCTCGGGCGCAGGCGCGTACGCGACAGTCGCCCGGGCGGCAGCAGCTAGGAGCCGTTGGCCTTCGCCACCATCTGCTGAAACTCGGCCTTCGTCATGTCGAGCAGCAGCCCGGCCTTGTTATGCCCAAAGGCCTCCGTCGGGACCTTCACCTTCGCAGCACCCAGCGACACCACAACGCCGTCGCGATCGACCTGCTGAATAATGGCCATGGCCGCGCCCGTGTTGTCGTTCACGGCGGCACCTGCAGCGAGTTCCGATCTCTTCGCCGGGCGCGCGGGGCCCAAGGTTCGGTGTTCCGCCTGCAGCCGGTCGGCGAGTTCGCGATCGCGTTGCCTCAGCAACTGGTCGTGCATGTCGGGCGTCGAAAAGGAGTCATGCGCGCCCAGGTCGGTGTTCCTGATGTCGAGCGGTCGGCCACCCGGGCCGGTTCCCGCCATTTGAGCGAACCCCGCCGTGGAGATAAGACCGACAGCTGATCCGAGAGCTATAAGGGTGTTGCGCATGGTAGCCTCCTTGCTCGGCAAGGCGTTTATCGCTCCGCTCTGCGTCAAAGACCAGCCGCGCTAGGGCTGCGTAGGCTCGTACCTTAGCGTGCCCGCCTGGAAGGTCCGGTGCTCGGGATTGTCGCTCGGGTGACGTTCACCGTCGAGTACCGTGACCTCGGAGAAGTCGAACGGCGACACGCCCTCGATGCACGCCACGTTGACCCCGATCTGGTCCGGATTCGAGCGGCGCTTGTGGTGCGTGTAGATGCCGCACGTCTTGCAGAAGTGATGCGCTGCGACGCCGGTGTTGAAGCGATATGTAGCAAGCTTATCCGCGCCCGCGATCAGCTCGAAGGCGTTGAGCGTCGAGGTCACGGCAATTGCCCCGCGCATCCGGCAGATCGAACAGGTGCAGCGTCTTGCCGAGGCAAAGCCTTCGGTCAGGGTAACCCGGAATTGGACATCGCCGCAGTGGCACCGACCGTTGAGCGTCACAGGCTCGACTGAGCCCTGATCGATCACGCGGCCACTTTCTCCAGAGCGTCCTTGACCGCATCCAGTGCTTCCTTGGCCTTGGAGCCGTCCGGACCGCCGCCTTGTGCCATGTCGGCGCGGCCGCCGCCCCCCTGCCCTCCGAGCGTCGCGACTGCAGCCTTGACCAGGTCGACGGCGCTAAGCTGTCCGGCGAGATCCTCGGTAACACCGACAGCAACGCTGGCGCGGCCTTCGTTCACGGCGACGAGCGCACCGATGCCGGAACCGAGCCGCTTCTTCATGTCATCAACAGCGGCGCGCAAGCCCTTGGGATCTAAACCTTCCACGACCTGGCCCAGGAACTTGTGCCCGGCCACATCCTCCGGAACGGCCGCATCGGACTTCGCGGCGCCCGCGCCCATGGCGATGGCCTTCCTTGCATCGGCAAGCTCCCGCTCGAGTCGGCGGCGATCCTCGACCAGGGCCGCGATCCGCGCCGGGACCTCGTCCGGCGAGGATTTCAGGGTTGCTGCTGCCTCGCGAAGCTTGGCGTCACGATCGCTGAGCCAGCGGCGAGCCGCCTCGCCGGTCAGCGCCTCGATGCGGCGAACGCCCGCGGCAACGGCGCTCTCACCGATGATCTTTAGCAACTGGATGTCGCCGAGCGCGCGAACGTGCGTACCGCCGCATAGCTCAACCGAGTAATCGGCATCGATGAGCCGGCCCATCGAAAGCACGCGGACCTCGTCGCCATATTTCTCGCCGAACAGGGCCATGGCGCCCGCCGCAATCGCCTCGTCCGGGGTCATCAGCCGCGTGGTGACCGCCTCGTTCGAACGAATCTGTGCGTTCACCTCGGCTTCCACCGTTTCGATCTCGTCGCGGGTGAGCGCTTTCGGATGCGAGAAGTCGAACCGGAAGTAGTCCGGCGCAACGAGGCTGCCCTTCTGCGTGACGTGGGTCCCGAGGTGGCGGCGGAGCGCAGCGTGGAGCAGGTGGGTGGCGCTATGGTTCGCGCGAACGCGGTTGCGGCGATCGCTGTCGACCCTTTGCTGGACGGTTTCACCGACGGACAGTTCGCCCGCTACGATCTTGGTCCGTAGCACGTGAAGCTTGCCGAGCGGCTTGGACGTATCTTCAACTTCGCCGACGAAACCCTTGAGCGTGCTTAGCTTTCCGGCGTCACCAATCTGACCGCCGCTCTCGCCGTAGAAGGGTGTCTGGTTGAGCAGCACATCCACAGTCTCGCCGATCTCGGCCTGGTCGACGCGCTGACCGTCCCGAACGATCGCGAGGACGACGCCCTCACCCTGGTCTCCCGCATAACCGGTGAACTCGGTCGCGCCATGTTCCTCGGCAAGGTCGAACCAGATGTCCTCGCTCGCTTTCGCGCCGGAGCCCTTCCAAGCCGCGCGAGCCTTGGCCTTCTGGTCGGCCATCGCCGCGTCGAAACCGCGGCGATCGACCTGAAGCCCACGGGAACGCAGAGCATCTTCAGTCAGGTCGTAGGGGAAGCCGTAAGTGTCGTAGAGCTTGAACGCGGTCTCGCCCGGGAGTGTACCGCCCTCGCCGAGTCCACCCGTCGCTTCATCGAGCAGCTTGAGGCCGTTCGCCAGAGTCTGGCGGAAACGCGTCTCCTCCTGCTGAAGCGTCGCTTCGATCAGCGGCTGCGCGCGCACCAGGTCCGGATAGGCCGCGCCCATCTCGGCGACGAGCGCCGGCACGAGCCGGTACATCAGCGGCTCCTTAGCGCCGAGCAGGTGCGCATGGCGCATGGCTCGGCGCATGATGCGGCGGAGAACGTAGCCCCTCCCCTCATTGGCCGGCAGCACGCCGTCGGCGACGAGGAAACCTGACGCGCGCAGGTGATCGGCGATGACGCGGTGGCTGGCTTTGGTCTCGCCCTCGGCACGTGTCTGCGTCAGCTCCTCGCTCTCCCGAATGAGGGCGCGGAAAATGTCGATGTCGTAATTGTCGTGGACGCCCTGCAGGACGGCCGAGATGCGCTCCAGGCCCATGCCGGTGTCGATGCTCTTGGTCGGCAGTTCGGAGACGATCTCACCCGCGGCCTGCTCGTACTGCATGAAGACGAGGTTCCAGATCTCGACGAAGCGGTCGCCATCCTCGTCGGGGCTGCCGGGAGGACCGCCGGCGATGTGGTCGCCATGGTCGTAGAATATCTCCGAGCACGGACCACAGGGCCCGTCGTCGCCCATGGCCCAGAAATTGTCCTTTGTCGGAATACGGATGATCCGGCTTTCCGGCAGACCCGAGATTTTTCTCCAAAGGTCGAACGCTTCGTCGTCGGTGTGGTAGACCGTCGCCGTCAGTCGGTCCGGGCTGAGGCCCCATTCCTTCGTAA
>DASVXN010000044.1:0-6178 GCA_036392635.1 Sphingomicrobium sp.
TCAAGGGCGTGGGATGAGGCGAAAGCGATCCTCGCACGCGAAGGCCATCTCCTCGCAGCCGTCGCGCTGGCGCTCGTCGTCCTGCCGCAGCTGGTCCTCGCCGTTGTCGGAGTGCCCGCAGGCGGGCAGGCCACGTCGGCCTCACGGGTCATCTACATCGCTGCGGTCCTGCTCGGCTTCGTCGCGCAGATTGCGCTCAACCGGCTCGCCATCGGCCCTTCGGTCCGCGTCGGCGATGCGATTACACAGGGTTTCGCACGGGTCCTGCCCGTGTTCCTGGTTCTGGCGGCGGTGATGATGATCGTCGGGATCATCGCGGTGGTCGTCGCCATGCTGTTGAGCGCGGCCGGCGTGGGGATCCTGCCAGCAGCCGGGAAGCAGCCGCCCGCTTCGCTGCTCGTCCTCCTCATCGCCTTGACGGCGGCGGCCACTGCGGTTTTCCAGCTCGTCTTCCCGATCGCGGCGGTCGAGACCGGCAATCCGCTGCGGCTGTTCGGCAGGAGCTGGCAGCTCGCGCGCGGCCACTATCTGCGGCTGCTGGCCTTCATCGTCACGGTGTTCATCACGCTCGGCATCGTTGCGGCTCTTACTCAGCTGGGCGTGGGCACGGTCATCCTGCTTCTCGTCGGACGGCCGACGCCGGGGAGCCTTTCGGCGCTTCTGATCGGTATCGTCGCCGGCCTCATCCAGGCTGCCTTCACCGTGGTCGTCGCGGTCATGCAGGCGCGGATCTACACACAGATAGCAAGCGATCCCGAACGCGCCGGCGAGGCGGCTCGCTAGGCGTCGATCAACGGGATCTGCGGGGCGCAATCGCGCGACAGGAAGCCGAGCAGCCGCGGATCCGGGAAGCGCTCGATCGCGCGCTTGAACGGCATGAAGCCCGCGCGGCGATAAGCCGAAAGCGCCGCCGGGTGATCCAGGGAACAAGTGTGAACGTGGACCCGCGTCACGCCGTCGCGCCAGGCCCGCTGCACCGCTTCAGCGAGCAGCCACTTGCCGTGCCCCTTGCCGGACAACTCGGGCACCAGGCCAATGAAGGCGAGCTCGCACTCGCTTGGTTCGCGGAAATCGAGTTCGATCATGCCGGCGTCGCGGCCCAGCTCGTCCTTGACGACGAAGAGTTTGACATCCTCGTGCTGGATGATGGCGGCGAGCTTGGCGTCATCCATGACGAGGCGGGAGAACCAAAGCCAACGCGCCCCGACGAGGCGGAAAAGTTCGCGATAGTAGCCGAGGTCTGGCCGTTCGACCTGGCGGAGGCTTAGCGAAGTTGCCGCGGTCGACGGTGACGGCCGCTCACGCATCTCGAGGAAGGTGACGACGGCGGCCAGTTCGCGGCTGCCGACCGGATCGTAGCTCATTTCCAGCGCGCGACCGGCGGGAGGCTCATCAGGATGGCGTCGACATTGCCGCCGGTCTTGAGGCCGAACAAAGTGCCGCGGTCGTAGAGCAGGTTGAACTCGACATAGCGTCCGCGGAAGGTGAGCAGGCGCTCCAGGTCATCGTCGGAGTAGGGCGTGTTCATGCGCTTGCGGACGATCTGCGGGAAGATGTCGAGGAAGGCTTCGCCGACATCGCGCGTGAAAGCGAAATGCGCGTCGAAATGGCCCTCGAGATGGTCGTAGAAGATGCCCCCCACTCCGCGCGCGACATTGCGGTGGGGGAGCCAGAAATATTCGTCCGCCCACTTGGAGAAGCGCGGATAGAAGGTCGGGTCGTGCCCGGCACAGGCGGCGCGGAGGCGGTCGTGGAAAGCCTCAGTGTCCTCGTCGTTGGGGATCGCTGGATTGAGATCGGCACCGCCCCCGAACCAGCGCTTGGTGGTCGTCAGGAAGCGCGTGTTCATGTGGACGGCGGGGACATGCGGGTTCGTCATGTGGGCGACGAGGCTGATGCCGGTGGCGAAGAAGCGCGGGTCCTCCTCGGCGCCGTTGATGCTCTTGGCGAACTCGGGGCTGAAGGCACCGCCGACGGTAGAGACGTTCACGCCGACCTTTTCGAACACCTTGCCCGTCATCTGCCCGCGCACGCCGCCCCCTCCGGCAGCGCCGCTTGCGTCGACGCGGTCCCATCGGGTGTAACCGAAGCTCGCGTCGGAGCCGGCCTCGCGTTCGATTGCTTCG
This sequence comes from Sphingomicrobium sp., assembly GCA_036392635.1. GTDB lineage: Bacteria > Pseudomonadota > Alphaproteobacteria > Sphingomonadales > Sphingomonadaceae > Sphingomicrobium. Next base: position 2,127 of record DASVXN010000044.1, read on the forward strand.
AACGCCGCGCAGATCCTGTCCCGCAAGCTTTCGAACCACTCGCGTGCGGCTTGTTGCTGGTCGTCTAGTTCGAGCATGCGGCTACATCGCGGCGCGGAAGCGGCGGTGCAAGCAGGTGCATTACACTATTGTCATGGCGACTTCAGTTGATCTCGCATTGCGAGGAGCCTGTGAGTCGTCGCGGCACACCAGCCTTGCGAGGTATTCGGGATGAGGAAACCGTTCGCGCTCGTGTTCGCTTCGGCGGCACTGATCGGGTCAGTTCCGGCGGCCGCGCAAGCAGCCCCACCGGATATTACTCGCGACCAGGCTCGTGCACGGGCGGAGCAGCTATTCGCACAATTCGACATGAACCACGACGGGATCGTCACTCGGAAGGAGGCGAACGCCGTCGGCATGCGCCTCCTGATGCAGCGTGCGGCGACCGGGCGCGATGTGGCTCCCGGGATCGGCGGGCAGACGCTCAAGTATCTCGAACATGCGTTCACGGGCATACAGTGGGCGACCGAACAGCAATTCGAGGACGCCTTCCTGGCGCACTTCGATCAGATGGACGTCGATCACGACGGCGTCCTCAGTGCTTCAGAGCGGGAACGCGGTCGCGTGCACTCACCGTGAAGGTCAAACCGGCGGAGAGCTGGCGAGCATAAATCAGCCATTCACGCCTCGGCCGCCAAGCCGAAACGGCAGGGTTGGCTCCGTGTGCGGTGCGGAATAGACGAAGGATTCCAGTAAGATGAAGAAGATGATCTGCGCATCCGCAGCCGTTGCGGCGGTGATCGCCACGCCCGCCCTCGCGCAAGATGCCGGCGGACGCGGCGGCTGGGGGCAGCGCGAGCAAACTCGTCAGCAGGCGCAACAGCGCGCCGACATGATGTTCCAACTGCTCGACACCAACCGCGACGGCGTGGTGACTCGCGCCGAGGCCGAGCAGGCAGCTGCGCGGTTCCAGGCTGAACGTGGCGATGAAGGCGGCCGCGGCGGCGGGAGGTTCCAGCGGATCATCGGCCAGGTCTTCGCCACGACGCCGTCGATCACTCTCCAGCAGTTCGAAGGGATGATGCTCGCGCGTTTCGACGCGCAGGATGTCAATCATGACGGGGTGCTGAGCGCTACGGAGCGCGAGCAGGCCCGAGCTGGCCGAGGAACCGGGCAGGGCACCGCGCCTGCCCCCGGAGCGGTACCGCCGCCCCGTCAGTAAACCCGGCGCTGCGCGCGCACGAGCATCCTGAGGAGCATGGCAACCGGACGAGGCACACCGACCTTGCCCTCGAGCCAGAGGCTGACGGCCGAGCGCGAGACGCCGATCGCCTGCGCAAGGTCGTTCTGGGTTCGATAGCCGAGGCTCCGCATTGCAGTGCGCAGCTCGTCCGGCGACATCGAGGCCAGCATCTCCCGGCTTTCGGTCACCTGACCGGCCATCAGATCGCGTCGGCTCCGCGATCGCCGGTGCGGATGCGGATCGCCTGCTCGACGTCGAAGACGAAGATCTTGCCGTCGCCGATGCGGCCCGTGCGTGCTGCGTTCTCGATCGCCTCGACGACATTGTCGGCAAGGCTGTCCTCGACGACCACTTCGATCTTCACCTTGGGCAGGAAGTCGATGACATATTCGGCGCCGCGATAGAGCTCGGTGTGGCCCTTTTGCCTGCCAAAGCCTTTGACCTCCGTCACCGTGATGCCCGACACGCCGACCTCGTGCAGCGCGTCCTTCACGTCGTCGAGCTTGAACGGCTTGATGATGGCTTCGATCTTCTTCACGCGGGAAGCCTCCAGGCGAACGGGTCCAACGCTAATGCCCAATCGGCGCCGCAATTCCAAGGCAGTGCGCCGCCGTCATGAAAGCGATCATCCTTTCCGCAGGGCAGGGCTCCCGTCTCGGGCATCTGGTCAGTGATCGGCCGAAGTGCCTGATCGACTTCAACGGCCGGACGCTGCTCGACCGTCAGCTCGATACGCTTGACGCCAACGGAGTGCGCGAGGCGGTGGTGGTGACGGGCTTCCACGATGACCGCATCGAAGAGGCTCTCTCGAAACGGAACGGCGGGCCAAGCGTCCGGACGATCTTCAACCCGTTCTACAAGGTCGCCGACAACACCGGGTCGCTCTACATGGCGCGCGAGGAGCTCGCGGGCGATTGCCTCGTCTGGAACGGCGACACGCTCGTCTCGAACGCCCTGATGAAGCGGGTGGTCGGCAATCAGCAGCCTGGCATCTGCGTCACCATCGACCGCAAGCCGTCATATGACGAGGACGACATGAAGGTCGTCGAGGAAGGTGGCCGGCTGACAGCGATCGGCAAGCGCCTGCCGCTCGACACGGTCAACGCAGAGTCGATCGGCCTGCTCGCATTCCGCGCGGGTGGCGCCGAGCGCTTCCGCGAAGCCATCGAGCGCGCGCTACGCACGCCCGAAGGCACCACCATCTGGTACCTGCGGGTGATCCATCATCTGGCGCAGAGCTCCGAAGTCCGCACCCTCGACATTCAAGGCGAGGAATGGGGTGAGGTCGATTTCCCGCCCGATGTCGAAGCCGCCCGCGAGCTTACAGCCCGATGGGACGCCGGGCGAAAAGCGGCGGCCGCCTAGGATCGCGCGGCCCGGCGGAAGAGCCAGGCCGAGAGCAGGAACAGCGCGGCAAACAGGCTGGTGCCTGCAAGTTCAGTCAGATGGCTGACCTGGGGTTCGTCGGTCGGATGCGTGACTGCGAGCAGGAATGCGGCCTCCAGTCCGAGAGCGCTCGCCAGCATCGCGAAAGACATGCCGCGCGCGCGGAAGCGGGCGAGAACTGCCCCGACCAAGCCGATGAGCAAAGCGACGAAGAAGAGCTGGTTGGCCGGGTTGTCGTCGCTGCCGACGATGCCGACGGCGAGATTGGCCCAAGTCACCAAGAACGCGCCGAGCAGGGCCAACGCTGCGGCAGCGAGGTAGGTGCGGTTGCCGCTGTACCTTGCCGCCAGCTCCAGCGGGATGCCGACCGCCAGCAGCATGAGGCCGAACACGACAAAGTCGGACCCGGTCCAGTTCACCTCCCGCGTAAACTGCATCGCAACGAAGGGCGCGACTAGCAGCGCCGCTGCTGTGCCCCAGCCGATCATCCGCCACTGGTTGCGGGCAGCGCCCCCATTCGCCTTGCTTGCCATTGTCGTGCCTCCATGCATGTTCAGTGGACCCATCATGCCTCGTGGGCAGGTGAGCGGCATGAGCAACGGCTGAGGAAGTTCTGAAATCGTGACATCCGGCAGGTTCTGCTTCGACCGTTTCACGCTGGATGTGCGCGACCGCCAGCTTCGGCGGGGCGACGAGCCCGTAGAACTGAACAGCCGGTACCTCGATGCGCTTGCGCTGCTCGTCAGCGAGCAGGGGCGCCTGGTGCCGAAGGAGCGCTTCCTCGACGAGGTTTGGCGCGGCGTTCCGGTCACGGACGAGGCGCTGACCCAGTGCGTGCGCACGCTGCGGCGCCAGCTCGGCGACGATGCTGCGCAGCCGCGCTTCATCGAGACCGTGCCGAAGCACGGTTACCGCTTCATCGCTCCGGTCGAGGCGAATGCGCGCGGGCCCATCGAGAGGCCGAAGGCGGCCGTCGAATGGCGCGATGTGCTGCTGCTCGGCGTTGCCGGCACGATCGGCGGCGGCATGGCCGGTTTCGTCGGCGGGCTGTTCTACGGCTTCGCCGCAGCGTCGCAGCCCTTCGCTCCCGGGCTGGGCGCGATCTCCATCCTGCTTGTGCTGCTGTGCCTCACCATCCTCGTCGGCCTGCTTGGCGCAGCGGGCGTGTCGTTCGGGATTGCCGCGGCTGCACTGGCCGGGCGAAGCCTCTGGAAGATTGCGGGCGGCGCGCTGGGCGGCCTGATCGTCGGGGCCGTCGTCAAGCTGCTCGGCCTCGACGCGTTCAACCTGCTGATCGGGCGCTCGCCAGGCGATATCACGGGGCCCCTCGAGGGATTGCTGCTCGGCGCCGCAATCGGCTTCGGAGTCTGGATGTCGGAACGGCTGCGGGCGGGCGACCGGGTGCGGCGAGCGGCTTTGCTTGCCGCCGGATGCGGCGCGGCCG
>DASVXN010000045.1:0-1539 GCA_036392635.1 Sphingomicrobium sp.
GAGGGGACCTGGCTCCGCAACCATCCGATCCCCGCCGACAAGACCGGCGCCGGCTACAATTACGAGCTGCCCGACGAGATCGCGCAGCAGGTCAAGAAGATGGTCGAGGACGTCACGGCGAAGCCGAGCTCACCGATCGCGCAGAAAATCGGCGATGCCTACGCCGCCTGGATGGATGAGGCCGGCATTGAAGCGCGGGGCCTCGCCCCGGCGAAGCCCTACCTCGCCAGGATCGATGCCGTTTCCAGTCGCACCCAGCTCGTGAAGCTGATGATGGAGCCCGGCTACGCAAGCCCGATCAACGTCGGCATCGGCGCAGATCAGGACAATCCGACGCGCTACACCGCGGCCGCGGGCCAGGCCCGGCTCGGACTGCCGACCCGCGACTACTACCTGCTGAAGGGCGACAAGTACGACAGCATCCGCGCGGCCTACCGCAAGTATATCGCTGACATGAACCGGCTTGCGGGCCTGTCAGACCCGGAGGGCCGCGCCGATCGCATCATCGCGCTTGAGACGAAGCTCGCGAAGGACCAATGGACGCCCGAGCGCCGCCGCGATCCCGTCGCCACCCACAACCCGATGACCCGCGCGCAGCTGATGAAGCTTGCGCCTCAATTCAACTGGCCGGAGACCTTGCGCGGCATGGGCCTCGGCGCCGCGCCGAAGGTAGACATCGGCGAGCCGAGCGCCGTTGCAGCGGCGGGCAAGCGCATCGCCGACGTGCCGCTGAGCACGTGGAAGGAATATCTCACCTTCCGCTTCCTCAGCGATCACGCGAACAACCTGCCCAAGGCCTTCGACGATGCCCGCTTCGGCTTCTACGGCAAGACGCTCAACGACGTGCCCGAGCAGCGCGCCCGCTGGAAGCGCGGCATCCAGATGCTCGACAACAGCCTGGGCGAGGCCGTGGGCCAGCTCTATGTCGCCCAATATTGGCCTGACCAGACTGCCAAGCAGGCGCAGGAGCTCGTCGAGGACGTCCGCGCCGCCTACCGCGACAAGATCACCAACGCCGCCTGGATGGACGCCACGACCAAGCAGAAGGCGCTGGAAAAGCTCGCCTCCTTCGACCCACGCATCGGCCATCCGGTGAAGTGGACCGACTATTCGAGCCTTCAGATCAGCCGCGCCGACCCGCTCGCCAACGAGCTCGCCACCGAAGACTTCCAGTGGAAGCTGCAGCTGAAGCGCTTTCCTCACCCCGTCGACCGCACCTTGTGGGAGATGACCCCGCAGACGGTGAACGCCTACTACGACCCGACCATGAACCAGATCACGGTCCCCGCCGCGATCCTTCAGCCGCCCTTCTTCGACGCCAATGCCGATCCGGCCGTGAATTATGCGGAGACCGGAGCGACCACGGTCGGCCATGAAATGGGTCACGGCTTCGACGACCAGGGCCGCCAGTTCGACTCCAAGGGGCGCCTCCGCGACTGGTGGACCCGGGCCATGGCCGCCAAGTACAAGGTGAAGGCCGAGCGTCTCGCCGCGCAGTTCGACCAGTACGAGCCGATCCCCGGCGTCCACATCAAGGGC
>DASVXN010000046.1:0-5449 GCA_036392635.1 Sphingomicrobium sp.
GACGCTCAGTCCCGCGCTCGCTGCAAATGTCCTTCGCCGCAAGCACGCGACGGTCGAGGAAAGCTGGCTCGGTCGCCGCTCACCGCAGATGGCGGGTGCGATCGAGCGCGGCCGGACCAAGTTCAACAACGGATTCCAGCGTCTCATCGAGTGGTACGTGAACAATGTCGCGCGGGTGGTCGACCGCAAGTGGCTGTTCCTGGCGATCTATGCGGCTGTGGGCGTCATCCTGTGGCTTCTCTTCGCTCGGCTCGCCACCGGCTTCATCCCGACCGAGGACCAGGGCGCCGTCACCGTTCAATACAGGCTCCCGCCCGGCGCCACGCTCGCCCGCACGCGGGAGGTTCAGCTCGGCGTCGAGAAATACTTCCTGCAAGGGCCGGAAAAGAAGAACGTTGCCGCCTACTTCACGGTGGCCGGCGGCGGCCAAGGGCTCAGCGGACAGAATACGGGGCAGGCCTTCATCAGTCTTGTCGACTGGAGCAAGCGCAAGGGGAAAGAGAACACCGCCGACGCCATCGTGCAGCGCGCTTCGGCAGCGTTCCGGGGCTTCCGCGACGCGCAGGTCTTCGTCCTCATTCCGCCGTCGATCCGCGGGCTTGGCCAGGCGAGCGGCTTCACGATGGAGCTGCAGAACAGTGGTGGCATGCCGGCTGCAGATTTTGCCGAGGTCCGGGACAAGCTCCAGCAAGCGGCCAATGCCAACCCGAACCTGTCGCAAGTTCGCCAGAGCCAGCTGCCGGATCAGCCGAGCTTGCAGGTCACCTGGGACGAGGCGACCCTGTCGGCGCTCGGGATCAGTCCCTCGGACGTCAACAGCACCATTTCGGCGGCATGGGGCGGCAATTATGTGAACGACTTCATCGACCGCGGTCGCGTGAAACGCGTCTACATCCAGGGCGATGCGCCTTATCGCTCCGAGCCCTCCGACATCGGCCTGTGGTCCGTCCGCAACGACCAGGGCGGCATGGTGTCCTTCTCGTCGTTCGCCAACACGGCCTGGACCGTCGCTCCGGTGACGCTGTTCCGCTTCAACGGCATTCCGGCCTACGAATTCCAGGGCAATCCCGCGCCCGGCCAGAGCTCGGGTCAGGCGATGGACGAAATCACCAAGGTCGCCTCGCGCTTCCCCGGAGTGAGCGTAGCCTGGTCTGGGCAATCCTATCAGCAGCGGCTGTCATCCGGCCAGGCACCACTCCTTTACGGCCTCTCGCTGCTCGTTGTCTTCCTGTGCCTCGCGGCCTTGTACGAGAGCTGGTCAATCCCGGTCGCCGCGCTCCTGGTTATCCCTCTCGGGCTCGTTGGCGCCGTGTTCTTCGTCACGCTGCGGGGGCTTGAGAACGACGTCTACCTGCAGGTCGGGCTGATCACGACCATGGGGCTCACGGCGAAGAATGCCATCCTCATGATCGAATTCGCCGAGCGTCTCGAGAAGAGCGGCATGCGAGTCATCGACGCGGCGATCGAAGCAGCGCGCATCCGGCTGCGACCCATCCTGATGACCAGCTTCGCGTTTATCTTCGGCGTGATGCCTCTCGCCCTCGCGAGCGGCGCCGGCGCCAACAGCCGGATCGAGATCGGCACCGCTGTCATCGGTGGCATGCTGACCGCAACCGTGCTGGCAATCTTCTACATCCCGCTGTTCTTCGTACTGGTCCGGCGCAGCGTTCGCGACGGCATCAAGGTCGTGCGCGAGCGGATACGCGTGCGGCGCGAGGCGCGGGCATGAAGCGATTCGCTGCCCTCGCCGCTCTTCTCGCGACGGCGTGCTCCACGATGGAGCCCACCTACGTCCGGCCCGAACCGGCGGTGCCGGCATCTTGGCCGGTCGGCGACCCTTATCTCGCGCAAGCCGAAGCTGGGTTGCCCGTGCTCACCTACCAGCAAGTGTTCCAGGATCAGCGCCTCCAGCGGCTGATTACGCTGGCGCTGGCGAACAACCGCGATCTGCTGACTGCAGCCGCGAACATCGCCGCCGCGCGCGAGCAGTACCGCATCCAGCGCGCCCAGCAGCTTCCGGTCGTCAACGCGACGGCAGGCGCCACCGTCGCCGGCAATGCCAAGGGCAACGTCGGTGCGCAGTACAACCTCGGTGCAAGCGTGCCCAGCTTCGAGCTCGATCTCTTCGGGCGCGTGCGGTCGCTGAGCCATGCCGAGCTCGCGCGCTTCCTTGCGACCGAGGCCGGAGCTCGGGAGACGCGCCTTACATTGGTGGCGCAGCTCGCGGGTGCCTGGCTCGATTATGCCGCGGACAGCAGCCTCCGGCTGATCGCCGAACAGACTGCCAAGGCCGCGCAACGCAGCGTCGAGCTCACCCGCTTGCGGCTCGAGGGCGGCATTGCGCCGCGGACCGATCTCGAGGAGGCGATCCAGACGCTTTCGATCGCGCAGGCGGACGTGGCGCGGCAGCGCACCTTGGTGGCGCAAGACCTGAACGCGCTGCAGTTGCTGGTCGGGGCACCGATCGACCCTGCGCTGCTGTCCGGCTCCATCGACGACGCGTTCGGCAAGATTGTGCCGGTGCCGGCGGGGCTGGACTCCTACGTCCTATTGCGACGGCCCGACGTGCTTCAGGCCGAGTATCAGTTGCGGGCCGCCAATGCGCAAATCGGCGCGGCGCGAGCGGCGCTGTTCCCGCGTATATCGCTGACGGGGCTGCTGGGCTTCGCAAGCACTGCGCTGACGAAGCTGTTCACCGCCGGCGCATTCGGGCTGAGCGCGGGAGCGGACGTCACATACACCATCTTTCAGGGTGGCGCCGGCCGGGCGAACGTGCGGCTCACCGAGGCTCAGCGCAATGCTGCCGTCGCATCCTATCAGGGGACGATCCAGACGGCGTTCCGCGAAGTCTCGGATGCGCTCGCGCGGCGCGGCACCATCAACGAAGAGATCGGCGCTCGGGAGCGCCAGCAAGCCGCGACTGCGACCACCTATCGGTTGACGGAAGCGCGTTACCGGGCGGGAATCGACCCCTACCTCAACGTGCTCAGCGCCCAGCAATCCTATTACAACGCGCAACAGACGATGGTTCAGGTGAAGCTGACCGCTGCGCAGAACCTCGTCACCATCTATCAGACGATCGGCGGCGACGCGCTGCTGCAGGGAACGCCCGTGTGTGCGACACTGCCGGGCGACAAGTCGGCGGCGCCGACCTCCACCTTCTGCAAGACGAGCTAAGCAGTCGTCTCGCGAGCCAGGAGCGCAAGCAAGGCGAAGCTCGCGAGCCAGTGCTCGCCCATATAGTCACCGGCAATGTGCGGCAGCGCGGCAGCGAGATGATCGCCAGCCGCGCTTTCCGCCGCGGCTCGCTCGGCCGGCGGCAGGAGCGGCGCGATGCGTCGCCAGCACCAGGCGCGGCTGAGGTTCAGTCCGTCAAGATGCGCGATCTTGCCGTCGCTGCGGTCGCTCACAACGGCGGGCTCGAACAGTGTCGAGGGCTGCCGCATCGCAACGCGCGGCAGGAACTGCGCGAACCATGACAGGAAGAGCTCCGGCTCGGTGCGCGACATGCACAGCGCCTCCGTCAGCGCCGAAGAGAGGAACTCGTCGCCGCCCGGCTCCCACGCCTGACAGTCGCGGTCGGCGCCGAACCAATGCCTGGCCCGGTCGCGGATCTCCGCAGCAAGCTGCGGATCGAACACCTCTGCCCACTCGAGCGACAGGATCAGGGCGAAGGACGTGTTGAAGTGCGTGCCGACACGGATCGGATAGGTAAGCACGGTCAGATAGTCGCGCAGACGGTCCGCAACGGCGCGGGCGAGCGGCTCGAGCGCGGCACCCCAACGCTCCTCGTGACGCGTCGCTTCCAGGTGCAGTTGCAGCAGCCACGCCCAGCCGTAAGGCCGCTCGAACCCGCGGCTGTAGGGCCGATCGAGATAGGCGAGTTCGGCAGCGACCTTCTCCGCAGTGAAGCTGCTGTCCGCGAGATCGCGGATGCCCCGCGCCTCCTCCATGTGCGGGAACAGCCTTGCGAGCGTCAACAGCGTCCACCAGCCGTGTACGCAACTGTGCCAGTCGAAGCTGCCGAAGAAGATCGGGTGCAGCACGCGCGGCGGCAGCGCATCCTCATCTGTGGTGAGCACATGGTCGAGCTTGTGCGGATATTCCTTCGCAACATGCCCGAGGGCGATACGCGCCATGTGCGATGCCAGCTCGGCGTTCAGCTGCGTCACAGATGAAATCCCGCGATGTAGATGATGACGATGTTGGCGATCAGCAGCGGGATTGCGGTCGCGATCTGAACCTTCACCACGCCGTACTGGTCCCTGAGCTCGAGCAGCGCCGCGGGGACGATGTTGAAGTTGGCGGCCATGGGCGTCATCAGCGTGCCGCAGAAGCCTGCCAGCATGCCGACGGCGCCAATCACGGCGGGGTTGCCGCCATCCGCCTGGATCAGGATCGGCACGCCGATCGCGGCCGCCATGACCGGGAATGCCGCGAAAGCATTGCCCATGATCATCGTGAACAGCACCATTCCAAGCGCGTAAAGGAGCACGGCGAGGAAAACGCTCCCGTGGGGGATGATCGCCGACACGAGTGAGCCGATCGTGGTCCCCACCCCTGCAGCGGCAAAGATGACGCCGAGCGAAGCAAGCATCTGCGGAAGCACGATCGCCCAGCCGATCGAGTTCGCAAGCCGGCTGCCCTCGTCCACCGCCGCCAATGGCGGCGGCCGGAGCCACGCATAGGCGATTGCCAGCGCCATGATCACTCCGACACCGAGCAGGACAAGCGTAACGGCTTTCGGGTCGATGAGGCCGAGCGCCTTCAGCGTCGTGTAGTTGAAGAGAAGCGTGCCTACGAAGGCGGTGAACGGGATCACGAGCGCAGGAAGGAAGAGCCTGTTGCCGTACCGGGCGGCGGACGTCTCCTTCTCCTCGATTGTGCTCGTTTCCGCCGTTCCCCGTCCGAGCATCCTGGCTCCAGCAAGAGCGACGAGGACGAGCACGAGGACGCCGTTCCCGACGTCGCCGAGCAGGTCACCGATCCAGAAACTCGTCGCAAGAAGCGCCCAGAAGACGGTGTTCGCCCAGCGCTTGGGATTGCTCCGGTCGCGAGCGCTGCCAAGCGCGAAGCTCGCGAACGCGAGTCCTGCGAGTGCGTAGAGCCAATGGAGGTCGATCACTTTCGCTGGCCCAGCTTGCGGTCGAGCAGCAGCAGGCGCGTGCCGTGGATCAGAAAGGCGCAGATGGCGCTCGGGACGGCCCAGACGGACAGTTCAAACGGCATCAGGTGGATGCCGAAGCTCTCGAGCGAGCTCTGGATCAGCAGGATGGATGCGATTGCCAGGAAGATGTCCTCGCCGAAGAACAGGCCGACATTGTCCGTCGCGGCGGACATCGCCTTCACCCGCTCCGACGTGTCCTCGTCGAGCGCACCATGCTGCTTCTCGGCCGCTGCGACCGCCATTGGTGCAACCAGCGGACGAACGGTTTGCGCCTGGCCGGCC
>DASVXN010000047.1:0-1536 GCA_036392635.1 Sphingomicrobium sp.
GCGCTTCCTCGAGCGACTCGCGCCACGCCATCTGCTCGATCAGGAACTTCGTCGGCATGGCCGTGTTGTTCTCGGCGTTGATCGGCGCGCCGCGCAGTTCGCAGAGGTAGGCCGCGCGCCGCAGCGGGTCCTTCAGGCGCTTGTACGCCTCGTTGATGCGGACCGACCACTGCATGGCCACGCGCTGGGCGGCAGCGCCCTGGGCGGCGAAGCGGTCGGGATGCGCCTCGCGCTGCAGGTCCTTCCAGCGCGCGTCGATCACGGCGCGGTCCTGCGCGAACCGCTCGGGCACGCCGAACAGCGCGAAGTCGTCGTCCTGCAGGTTCATGGAAACGAAACGGCCGCGGGGAGCGCGGCCGGGGGTCAGATGCGGAAAGATTCGCCGCAGCCGCAGCGGTCGCGCTCGTTCGGGTTGTTGAAGCGGAAGCCCTCGTTCAGCCCCTCGCGCACGAAGTCCAGCTGCGTGCCGTCGATGTAGGCCAGGCTCTTGGGATCGACGAGCACCTTGATGCCATGGTCCTCGAACACGAGGTCCTCCGCCGCCGGCTCGTCGACGTACTCGAGCTTGTAGGCCAGCCCGGAGCAGCCGGTGGTCTTGACCCCCAGCCGCACGCCGATGCCCTTGCCGCGCTTGGAGAGGTAGCGCTGGACGTGCCGGGCCGCCGCTTCCGTCAAGGTGACTGCCATTGCGTTCAATGCGTGCGCTTCTTCTTGTAGTCCTGGACGGCCGCCTTGATGGCGTCCTCGGCGAGGATCGAGCAGTGGATCTTCACCGGCGGCAGCGCCAGTTCCTCGGCGATCTGGCTGTTCTTCAGCGCCGCCGCCTCGTCCAGCGTCTTGCCCTTGACCCATTCGGTCACCAGCGAGCTGGAGGCGATGGCCGAGCCGCAGCCGTAGGTCTTGAAGCGCGCATCCTCGATGACGCCGGTCTGCGGGTTGACCTTGATCTGCAGCTTCATCACGTCGCCGCAGGCGGGCGCGCCCACCATGCCGGTGCCCACCGATTCATCGTTCTTGTCGAAGGATCCCACGTTGCGCGGGTTCTCGTAGTGGTCGACGACCTTCTCGGAATAAGCCATGTCAGTTCCCCTGTCCTAGTCTCAATGCGCGGTCCACTGGATCGTGCTGATGTCGATGCCGTCCTGGTACATCTCCCACAGCGGGCTCAGCTCGCGCAGCTTGGCGACGTTCTTCTTGATCGAATCGACGGCGAAGTCGATCTCTTCCTCGGTCGTGAAGCGGCCGATGGTCATGCGCAGGCTGCTGTGCGCCAGCTCGTCGCTGCGGCCCAGGGCGCGCAGCACGTAGCTGGGTTCCAGCGAAGCCGAGGTGCAGGCCGAGCCGGACGACACCGCCAGGCCCTTGATGCCCATGATCAGCGACTCGCCCTCGACGAAGTTGAAGCTCACGTTGAGGTTGTGCGGCACGCGGTGCTCGAGGTCTCCGTTCACGTAGACCTCCTCCATGTCCTGGAGCCCCTTCAACAGGCGGTCGCGCAGCATGCGGATGCGCTCGTTCTCCCCGGACATCTCCAGC
>DASVXN010000048.1:0-6051 GCA_036392635.1 Sphingomicrobium sp.
CGGGCTGCCCTATCTTAGACCGAGATGATTTCTAACCTGACCAAGATGGCTGCCGGGCCGAACGACGACGGACTCGACGACATCGAGACCGGCGTCACGACGCGTACGCGGCCCAAGACCAAGAAGCCGTCGAACTACAAGGTCCTGATGCTGAACGACGACTACACGCCGATGGAATTCGTCGTGCTCGTCCTCCAGCGCTTCTTCAGCATGGGAATCGAGGATGCGACTCGCGTGATGCTCCAGGTCCATCAGCAGGGCGTCGCCGTGTGCGGCGTCTTCACCTACGAGGTGGCGGAGACGAAGGTCACGCAAGTGATCGACTTCGCGCGCGAGAACCAGCACCCGCTGCAGTGCACGCTGGAGAAGGCCTGAGCGTTGCAGCGGCGGTGAGGTAGGCTAAAGGCCCTCCCGTGGACAGCATCTGGATCAAGGGCGGCAACCGCCTCGAAGGCGAAATCCCGATCAGCGGCGCGAAGAATGCGGCGCTGACGCTCATGCCGTGCGCGCTTCTCACCGAAGAGAAGCTGACGCTCACCAACCTGCCGCGCCTCGCGGATGTCGATACGTTCAGCCATCTGCTGAACCAGCTCGGCGTTTCGACCAGCGTCGCAGGCGTGAAGAAGGGCGAGATCGGGCGGCGCATGACGCTGAAGGCGAGCGAGATTGCTTCGACGGTCGCGCCCTATGACATGGTCCGCAAGATGCGCGCTTCGGTGCTGGTCCTCGGGCCGATGCTGGCGCGTGCGGGCGAGGCGACCGTTTCCTTGCCCGGCGGTTGCGCGATCGGCGACCGGCCGATCGACCTCCACCTGAAGGCGCTCGAGGCAATGGGCGCCGAGATCGAGCTGGCCGCCGGCTATGTAAAGGCGAGTGCGCCGACGGGCCGGCTTTCCGGCGGCGACTTCAGCTTCCCGGTGGTCTCGGTCGGCGCGACTGAGAATGCACTAATGGCCGCCGTCCTCGGCAGCGGACGAACGCAGCTGTTCAACGCTGCCCGCGAGCCGGAGATCGTCGATCTCTGCAACCTGCTGGTCGCGATGGGCGCCAGGATCACGGGTATCGGATCCTCGCACCTCGTGATCGACGGGGTCGAAGGCCTTCACGGATGCGAATATCAGGTGATGCCCGACCGAATCGAGGCGGGCAGCTATGCCTGCGCCGCGGGCATCACGGGCGGATCGCTCGATCTGATCGGCGCGCGGCCTGACGACATGCAGGCGACGCTGCATGCGCTCGGCCAGGCCGGGCTGATCGTGGAGTTCCACAACCGGGGCATCAAGGTGAGCGCCGACGGGGGGATGAAGCCGCTGGCGCTGTCGACCTCGCCATTTCCCGGCTTCGCGACCGACATGCAGGCGCAATTCATGGCGATGCTCACGCTCGCCGGTGGCGACAGCTTCCTCGAGGAGACCATCTTCGAGAACCGCTACATGCACGTTCCGGAGCTGCGGCGCATGGGCGCCAACGTCGATATTCACGGACGCTCGGCCATCGTTCACGGCGTAGGCGGCCTGACCGGAGCGACTGTCATGGCCACCGATCTGCGGGCGTCGATGAGCCTTGTGCTGGCCGGCCTCGCAGCGGAGGGCGAAACGGAAGTCCTTCGTGTCTACCATCTCGATCGAGGTTATGAGCGCCTCGAAGAGAAGCTGTCAGCCGTCGGCGCAACGATCGAGCGGCGGAGTGCCGGCTAGAATCTGACCCACAGTGGGATTCTGAGAGTCGGCTCGCCGTCTTAGGAACGTGCATAGCTACCGCGAGTTTAGTCGCCGCTGCTGGATGGTTCGGCAGCCCCAAGTGGAAGGGGTGGACCGTATCTATGCGTGCGGCCCACCCCTTTCGTATGGGGCCCCGCCGACCTGCGAAGGCTATTCTTCGGTCCTGATGAGAACCGTCTCGCCGATCAGGAGGAACAGGAAGAAAGGCGCCCAGGCAGCGACAAGCGGTGGGTAGGTGCCGGCGTTGCCCATGGCGAGGCTGAAATTGTCGACGACGAAATAGGCGAAGCCCATCGCCATCCCTCCGACGGCACGCATCAGCACCTGCCCGGAGCGTGCCAGACCGAATGCGGCGATCCCGGCGAGGAGCGGCATCAGCAGGATCGAGAGCGGCTGCGAGATCTTATGGGCAAGGCCCGCCCGAGCCTCGTCCGACGGACGGCCGGCGATCTCGAGTTCCCCGATGCGCTTCTTGAGCTTCCAGTAGTTGAGTTCGGTCGGGTCTACCTTGGCCAGCTTGAGCTGGTCGGGCGTGATCCCTTCCATCGCGGTCATCGAGGGCAGCGTGCGCGCAGCATTCATGCTGGCGTCGTAGATGGTGACATCGCGCAGTAGCCAGTCGCCGCGCCCGGGCTGAGGAACGGCCCGCGCCGCCTGAATGACGCGCTGAAGGTTGCCGCCGCCGCGGTCGTAGATAGTGACGCCATGCGCGACGAACGGATTGCCGCCGGCGATCTTGGCGCGAACCAGGTCGTCACCGCTCATGATCCAGACATTGCTCAGCGTGCCGCTGGCGCGCGGGACGGGTTTATAGTCGTTGTCGCTCCACGCCGTGACGGCACGCGTCGAGTTGACGACGACGCCTTCGTTGAAGGCAAAGAGCAATCCGGCAAGTCCGATGCTGGCGACGACCAGCGGGGCCAGGATCTGGTGCGCGGACAAGCCGGCCGCCTTCATCGCCGTCACTTCGCTGTTCTGGTTCAGCCCGACGAACGCGATCAGCGTCCCGAGCAGGACCGAGAAGGGCAGGAACCGCGACGTCAGCATCGGCAGGCGGTAGGAGACATAGCGCCACAAGTCGGCGTCGCCGTTCCCCGGAACGGCGAGGATCTTCCCGGACTCGCCAAGCAGGTCGAGCGTCATCAGGATCAGCACCAGCGCGACGAGCACGGCCAGGCTCCGCGTCACGAACAGCCGGACCATGTAGAGGGCGAGACGCCGGGATGGAAAAAAGCTGACGTTGATCATGCGGTCTTGGGCTTCGGAATCAGGCTGCGGATCCGCTTGGCGACGCGAGCGAAGAACCATTCCAGCGCGCCGATCGGCTGACCGCCCGGCTTATGCGCGAGCACGTGGTACATCCACACGATCAGCACCGAGAGCAGGATCAGCGGCGTCCACAGCGCCAAGGTCGGATCCAGCCTGCCGTTGGCGGCGGCGGAATCCGCATACTGGTTCACCTTGTGATAGGCGACCACCATCAGGATCGAGATGAAGATGCCGAGCGCGGAGGAACTTCGCTTGGGCGGAACGGCCAGCGCGATCGCGAGCAGCGGAAGCATGAACATCATCAGCACTTCGACCAGGCGGTAGTTGAAGTGCGCCTCCGCCGCGATGCGCTGCTGGTGCGTTTGCGCACCGCCGCCGTAACCGAGCCGCCAGAGCTCATGAAGATAGAGCTCTTCCGCCTCGCCCGACGCTCGGCTGCGGAATTGGCTGATCGCGGGCAGGTTGACCGGCAGGTCATAGCTGTCGAACGCGAGCGTGCGCGGCGTCGGGAACTTGGGGCTGTTCTGGACCAGCCGGCCCTTCGTCAGGCGAAACAGGATCTTGTCGGGGTCGTCGGTGGAGAGGAACTTGCCGTGCTCGGCAGTCGCGGCAAGGCTGTTTCCCTTCGCATCCTCGCTCTCGACGAAGATGCCGTGGAGCTGCGTGCCCTTGTTCTCGCTGCGGTCGATGCGCAGGGTGATGCGCTTGCCGAGCTGATTGAACTCACCAACCCTGATCGCCGCGCCGAGCGCGCCAGAGTTGAGGTCGAAGCGCAGCCCCTCGTAGCGATACCGCGTGTAGGGCTGGAGATAGCCGACGATGAACAGGTTCAGCGCGACCAGCGCGAACGTGTAGAAATAGGGTACTCGGAGCAGGCGAGTGTAGCCGATCCCGATGCCCCGAAGCGCGTCGAGCTCGGAAGACAAAGCAAGCTTCCTGAAGGCGAGCAGGATGCCGAGCATCAGGCCGATCGGGATGCCCAGCGACAGATATTCCGGAAGCAGGTTGGCAAGCATGCGCCACACGACGCTCACCGGGCCGCCGGCATCGACGACGTACTGGAACAGCCGCAGCATCTTATCGAGGACGAGCAGCATCGCCGCGAGAATCAGCGAGCCGAACAGCGGCGCCGCGATGTTCTTTGCGAGATAGCGATCGATCAAGCCGAGCTTGAGCAAATTTGGTCGTCCCAGCACCACGATTTGGCCGCAAACGCAGCCGACATAGCATAGCGGACGGATGTACCCTCAAGCCGGGGGTGCGCCCGTCCGCAAGGCTCCTATAGCGGAACGGTACGCGGATTCATGTCGAAAGTGGCGGATGAGGTAGACGGCTCGATTGCCGCCGAAATGGCGTGCGACGAAGCTGCGCCTGCCTTCGCCGTCGCCGGCTGGAAACCTCGGCCGAGGATCGCGCTCCTGTCGAACCCCAAATCGACCGGCAACCTGGCGCAGCTGCCGCGCATCCGTGCCTATTGTGCGGAGCACCCCGACATCTTCCACTATGAAGTCGAGGACGTGGACCAGATCGGCGAGGCGATGAAGTCGATCGCGCGCATTCGTCCGCGGGTGCTCGCCATCAACGGTGGCGACGGCACCGTTCAGGCCGCCCTGACCGAGCTCACCAATGGGCAGCATTTCGGCGATACGCCGCCGCCCGTCGCGGTGTTGCCGAGCGGGAAGACCAATTTGATCGCCATCGATCTCGGAGCGCGCGGCGACCCGATCGAGGCGCTCGAGCGACTGATGGAGCTTGCCCGCAGCGACGACCTGGGCGCGCATATGGTGGCGCGCGAACTGATCGCACTGCGGCGCTCAGGGACCGAGGACAAGCCGGTCTTCGGCATGTTCCTCGGCGGCGCCGGGCTTGCCGACACGATGCTCTACTGCCGCGACAAGATCTATCCGCTGGGCCTCCCGAACGGGCTCGCGCACGTGATCACGGCCTTTGCGGTCATCATGAAGCTGCTGCTGAGGATCAAGGCAAGCTTCCTGCCGCCTGACGCCCAGCCGCTCAACGTCTTCGTGAAGGAAAAGGGCGACCGGATCAGCGGCCGTTTCTCCATCCTCGCGGTGACGACCCTCGAGAAGCTGCTGCTTTCCGGTGCAGTTGCCGGGCGAGGGGCGGGGGCGCTGAAGCTGCTGGCTGTCGAGGAGCGCCCGCTTCCGATCCTTCGCGGCATCGCTGCGGGCATTTTCGGCAAGCTTGGCCGCGAGGAAGTTCGCGGCGTTCACTTCGAGGAAGCGGACGAGATCACGATCGAGGGCGAGAATTCGCAGGTGATCCTGGATGGCGAGACCTTCCGGGCCGATCGCGGCAGCTCGATCAACCTTCGGTCCGCCCGGCCGTTGTCGTTCGTGAGGCTTGCGGCCTAGTTCGCCACCATGCCGGACCTCCGCGCCCTCGTTGACGAGGAGCTAAGCCAATCCGTCGATCCGCGCGTGCGGGACATGGCTTCGGCCATCGCCGCGCAGCACGGCTCGGCCAGCCGAGCGGTGCTGTTCTACGGCTCGTGCCTGCGCGAGCGGCAGCTCGAAGGGCTGATGCTCGACTTCTACCTCATCGTTTCGGACTATCGCGCTGCCTACGAACGTACGTGGTTGGCGACGGCCAATCGGATCATCCCGCCGAACGTCTTCTATTTCGAGCAGTCGGGGCTGGTCGCTAAATATGCGGTCCTCAGCGAGCGTGACTTCGACCGGCTGAACGGGCCCGAGACGAACAACGTGTCCGTGTGGGCGCGTTTCGCGCAGCCTTCGCGGCTGGTGTGGGTGGCGGATGAAACAGCGCGCGCACGCGCAGTGGACGCGGTCGCTCGTGCCGCTCCGACGTTGCTCGCTGCGGCTGGACGGAGAACGGGAGAAGCCCCGCTCGACTGGTGGAGACGGGCGTTCGCATTGACCTATTCGGCCGAGCTGCGCGCGGAGCGAAAGGGCAGGAGCGGCTCCGTCGTCGACAAGGATCGGGAGCGGTACGAGCGCTTTTCAGGAGCCGCGATCGCGGCCATTCCCACGGTGGTCAGACAGGCCAGCTGGGCTCGCCGCCGCCTTGAAGGGAAAGC
>DASVXN010000049.1:0-10647 GCA_036392635.1 Sphingomicrobium sp.
TCGCCCAGGTGATGACTGGCCCCGCGGCGAGCTTCTCCCCAGTTGCCGGTGACCAGACGCGGAAGTGATCTTCGGCGAGCGGCACTTCTGCCTGGCGCAGTGCTGCCAGGGCACCCTCTCCATACAGCCAGGCGGGCGCAACGAAGCCGTCGATCTCGCGGCCGATGATGTTCTCGATCAGCGCGCGGCCGTGGCTGATCCGGGCGGCGGCATCATGGCGAGACAGACCAAGGAACTCGCCTTCGCCAGCGGTCATGAAGCCGGCCCGCAACCGGTCACGAGTGCTGGAATGCACGCTGGCATCGCGATGGTAGTAGCCGTGCAGGAACATCTCGACGCCGCTATCCGACCATTCGCGGAGGCGGGTGGCGAAGGGTGAGCCGGGCTGGAGAGGAGCTTCGCCCCAGTGGTTCGGCACGACCAGCATGGCGAGGCGGTATCCGACATGCGGGTGAAGAACAGCGAGGAGGCCGTCTATTTCGCTCTCGAAACGTGGCGAAACGTCATGGATCGATGCTAGCAGCAGCCGGTCTTGGGAGCCTGACATGCGTAGTAGATGCGTTACCCGCAAGCCGGGCGCCACCCCACCGACCAAGCCATTAAAAAAGCTTCACTTGAACTTAACCGGGCCGAACCGTCTCTTGCGGCCGATGCGGATCGCCGATGTTTGCGCCTTCTACACCCCCATGGGCGGCGGCGTTCGCACCTATGTCGAGGCGAAGCTTCGCGCCGCATCCGCCTTCGGGCACGAGGTGATCGTGATTGCTCCCGGCGAGCGGCATGAGGTCGTTAGACGAGGGCCAGGCGCGGTGCTGGTCACCATTCCATCGCCGAGGCTCGCGGTCGATCGCCGGTATCGCTATTTCGATGACGAGGCCGCGCTGCATGCCGTGCTCGACGCCTGGCAGCCCGACCATGTCGAGGCTTCCTCGCCCTGGTCCAGCGCGACCATGGTCGGCCGCTGGCAGGGCTCGGCAAGCCGCTCGCTGGTTATGCACGCCGATCCGCTCGCTGCTTACGCTTATCGCTGGCTGGGAGGCTTCGTTCCGACGGAGCGTATCGACCAGCTCTTCGGCTGGTTCTGGCGTCATCTGCGCGGGCTTGGGCGCATGTACGACACGGTGATTTGCGCCAATGCGCATCTCGCGGAGCGGCTCCGCCAGGGCGGCCTCGACAATGCGGAAACCGTACGGATGGGCGTCGAAGGCGGCGTCTTCTCGCCGGCACTGCGGTCGAGCGCCGTTCGTGCGCAGGCGCTTGCGGCTTTGGGCCTGGACCGCGATGCCACGTTGCTGGTCGGCGTCGGCCGCTTCTCGGCGGAGAAGCGTTGGGCGATGGTGCTTCGCGCGGTTTCGGAGGCGGCGCGGCGCCGCAAGCTGGGCATGCTGCTCATCGGCGACGGCTCGAAACGGGCTCCGCTGGAGCTGCAGGCGGAGCGAATCCGGAACGTCGCGATCCTTCCCCACATCACTGACCGGCGGGAGCTCGCTGAACTTCTCGCCAGTGCCGATGCGCTGGTCCACGGCTGCGAGGCCGAGACCTTCTGCATGGTTGCGGCCGAGGCTCGCGCGAGCGGCATCCCGCTCATCGTCCCCGACCGCGGCGCGGCGCTCGACCAGCTGATCCCCGGCGCAGGCAAGACCTATCGCGCAGCCAGCCAGATCTCGCTCGAACGAGCCATCGGACGTTTCATCGACCGCGGCCCTGAACTCCAGCGCGCTGTGGCGGTCCGGTCCTCTGCCGTGCGGACGATGCAAGAGCATTTCGCGGACCTGTTCGCGCGCTATCAGTCGCTTGCTCCGCACCAGGCCGCCAGGCCTGCAGTTCTGGCGGATACGCTCGGGGATGCCGCTGCCGAACTGACGCTGGCGCGCTCTGCGGTGGCTGGAAGCTGACCGGACGACTGAACCTCCAGCCGCCCTCCGAGTTGAGGATAGCGGAGGTTCGTCATGCAAGATCAGCAAGATAGTCGCGACCACGACAGCTCCAGCCCGGACGCAGGCGGCGAGACGCGACCCGCTCGAGGTGGTGAAACGGGAACCACGCGCGTCGGGATGGAAGGTTCGGACACCGATGGGGCCGGCACCGGGGGCATTGTCGAGAAGGAAGATGCCGGCGGCGATGAGCCCGCAGGCGAGGGAACGAGCAGCGGCGTGACGCGCTGACCGGCAAGAATTCTGGAGGTAGTAAAGTGACTGACCACAAGAAAAAGGGCGACTTCGACCAGAGTCGCAAGCACGACATCGGCGGCAACAAGAAGCAGGACAACAGCCGCCAAACCGGCAAGGATGATCACCAGAACGCAGGTCACGGCGGCCACCGCTAGGGCTTCGCCGGAGCGATCCGGCCGAGTTCGACCTTGTCAGACGCAGCCGCGCGCCGACCGGCTTGCACAATCGGCCAACAACTGCCCACAATAGCGGCGATGGCGTTGGACCCGAATATCGAACAGTCGGTTGGCGCGAGCCCGCTGGCGATGGTGGTCACGAACCCGCGTCGGCCCGACAATCCGATCGAGGTCGCGAACGAGGCATTCTGCGTCCTCACCGGCTATGCCGAACGCGAGATCGTCGGACGCAATTGCCGCTTCCTCGCGGGCGAGCAGACGGAACCGTCGGGCCGGACTCAGCTTCGCTCGGCGGTGGCGGAGGCTCGGCCAGTGCTCGTCGATATTCTCAATTATCGCCGCGACGGCTCGCAGTTCCGCAATGGCGTCATGGTGGCGCCGTTGTTCGACGACGACGGGCAGCTTGCCTTCTTCCTCGGCTCCCAGGTCGACCTCGGGCTCGACGAGGATGCGGCTTTGACCATCCGGCGGGCCCGCGCTGTCACGCTGGTCAACCAGCTCCCGCAACGGCAGCGCGAAGTGCTGGAGGGCATGGCGAGAGGGCTCCTGAACAAGCAGATCGCCTATCAACTTGGCATCGCTGAGAAGACGGTGAAGATGCATCGCGTACTGCTGCTCGAACGGCTCGGTGGCGTGACCACGGCGGAGGCGATCAGGATCGCCGTCGAGGCCGGTCTCTAGGGCGCGGCCCTAATCCCGTATCGCTCGACATGGTTGCACTGGGTATTTCCCGACATCGAAGGCCGGTTGTGTTTTGCCCCCTGGATGCGGCCGGCCTTACCCTGACGAGGGTAGTATGCGTGCTTTCCGGCGGTCGCGGCCGGCGTCGTTCAGCATCGACCTCTCTGCTGTTCGGCTTCTGCCCGCGTCCGCCGTTTGGCTGACCTAGGTGGCCGACTTCAGCCCGGCCGTCACGATCTCCTCAAACTGCTCCCCAGTCGGAAAACCGGCTTCCACCCACTTGTTCTCGATCAGCCCCAACGTTCGGGCGACGATTGGACCGGGCGGCAGGCCACGCTCGATCAGTGCACCGCCGCCGATCGGCAGGCGCGGCACTTGCCAGTTTGCGATCGAGCAGGCCTCCGCCGGCTTGCCGGCGAGCAGCAGGCGATCGACGGCGCACTGCACCCCGATCCGATAGCCTAGCGACTTGGGAGGAAGGTCGACGTGCGGATCGGCGGCGCACGAGAGTCGTTTGCGCGCCTTGTTCGACAATCGAAGGCGGCCGCCGATGTCATCTGCCAGTGCCGGGTCACGAGGCAGCAACGCTAGCAGCCTGCGAAGCGGGTCGGCCTCCATGCGCGCCTCCTTCTCGGCTGCGATCAGAGCCTTGAGAGCGCCCAGACGCTCCGGCGCGATCTCCGGCAGCACGGGCCTGAGGATCGCACGCTGCAGCATGATCTCGAGCGTCGGCGACGGATCCGCGACGCTGAGCAGCTTGAGAAGCTCATCGGCGATGCGCTCACGCGAAAGGGCCATCAGGTCGTTTGCGCGAGCCGTGCACGCCTCTAGCGCGGCTGCATCCGGTTCGCCGGCGTCGAATCGCGCGTGGAAGCGGAAGAAGCGCAGGATCCGCAGGTGATCCTCGGCAATTCGCTGCAGAGGATCCCCGATGAAGCGAATGTGGCGATGCTCGAGGTCGGCGAGACCGCCGAAATAGTCGAACAGCTCGCCGCTGATCGGGTCGGCTGACAAAGCGTTGATGGTGAAGTCGCGCCGGGCCGCGTCCTCCTGCCAGTCGTCGGTGAAGGCGACGGTGGCTCGCCGGCCGTCGGTGCTGACATCGCGGCGCAGGGTCGTGATCTCGAACGGATGTCCGTCGCTGATCGCCGTCACGGTGCCATGCTCGATGCCCGTGGGGATCGCTTTGATCCTCGCCTTTTCGAGCCGCTGGATCACCTCGACAGGCGGGATGCGCGTCGCGAGGTCGATGTCGCTGACCGGCAGGCCGAGCAGTTCGTCCCGCACCGCCCCGCCGACAAAACGGGTAAGCCCGTCGCTGGCGCCGAGCGCGTCGAGCAGACGGCGCATGCCCCGGACCTTGCGCCATTTCTCTGCGTCGAGTGTCAGCGCCACTGCAGCCGCCGCGACAGATTGACGATCATGGCCGCGGTCGCCCCCCAGATCCTGCGCTCATTCCAGATTATCTCGTAATAGTGTCGGGTCTGTCCCTGGAACAGTGCGCTGACCTGCCGATGGTTGTCCGGGTCGAGCAGGAAGGACAGCGGCGCTTCGAACCAGTCGGCGACCTCATGCTCGTGCGGCTGCAGGGGGAGGTCCGGCGGGACGATCCCGACCACGGGCGTGACGACGTAGCCGGTCACGGTTCGATAAGGTTCGAGGGCTCCGGCGACCTCGACAGCGGCCCGGTCGAGGAGCAGTTCCTCCTCGGCTTCGCGCAGGGCGGCGGAAATAGCGTCCTCGCCTGGGTCTACGCGCCCCCCGGGGAAGGCGATCTGTCCAGCGTGGGTGCGCAGGTGCTCGCGCCGCACCGTCAGCACGACGCCGGGTTCCGGACGGTCGGTGATGGCGATGAGAACGGCTGCGTCGATGTCCGCGGCGGCCCGGATCTCCGGGAGGTCGCCGACGAGTAGCGGCTCCGGCGACGGCGTCTGGAGCGACTCCTGAACACGGCGCGAGAGGGCCAAGTCCACGCTCATGCGGCGGGCTCGAGCGGGAAAAAGGCGCCATTGCTCCACAGACCGACCGGCTCCTCACTGCTTCCGATCGCGAGCTCGGCCAGTTCGTAGAACAGGGGACGGGTGAGTTCGGCTTCGAGACCGTGCCTCACGAGCAGGCGTGGGGAGGGGCCGTGGTCGCCGTCGTTGATCGTCAGCGGATGGTCGGGGCCGAGAATCACCGCATCGCCACTGTCGAGCGCAAAGGCGAGACGCTGCTGCCGTCCTTCGCCTTCCCGAGTCATGGCGATCGCGCGAAAAGCGGTGGTCTCGACGTCGATGTCGAGCTTTTCGGCGGGTGTGACGAGCACGTGACGGCCGTCCGGCTCGCGCCGCAGCACCGTCGAGAAGAGGCGAACCATCGCCGGCCTCCGGATCGGCTCGCCTTCGTGGTACCAGGTGCCATCGCGCGCGATGCGCATCCCGGAATGGCCGCATCGCTCCGGATTCCAGCGGTCGACAGGCGGCAGGCGGCGCTCGTCGATGAGCTTCTGAAGCTCGGCGAGGCTGATCCCCTGCAGGTCGATGGGCGCGCGGCTCTCGGGCATACGGCTGTCCCTTGGATTGCTTCGACGCGCCGCTCAAGGCAGGAGTTCGCGCCATGGGTGAGAGAACCGCCATCGTCACAGGCGCGGGCAAGCGCGTGGGCGCCGAGATCGCGCGCGCGCTGATCGAAGACGGCTGGACGGTGCTTGCTCATGTGCGCCGTCCGGAGGACGACGTGCCGGAAGGCGCTGCCAAGGTCGCGGCCGATCTGGGCGAGCCCGATTGCGCCGAGCGGGTCTTTGCCGCTGCTGCTGATCTCCCGCCCGTTCGGCTGCTCGTCAACAACGCGGCGCGCTTTGCGTGGGATGGTTTCGGCGAGTTTCACGCGACCGAGTTCGACGCCCACATGGCGGTCAACGTTCGTGCTCCGCTGTTGCTGACGGACGAATTCACGGCGCGGCACGACGGCGGCGATGCCTTGATCGTGAACCTGCTCGATTCGAAGCTGTCGGCACCGAATCCTGACTTCCTTAGCTACACGCTCTCGAAGCATGCACTTGCTTCGCTGACCGAGCTTGCAGCGCAAGCGCTGGCCCCTCGCGGCATTAGGGTGAATGCGATCGCGCCCGCGCTGATGCTTCGCTCGAACGGTCAGAGCGAGGACAACTTCCGCGCGATGCACGCGAACAATCCGCTGCGCCGCGGAGTGGATCCGGATGATGTGATCGGAGCCCTTCGCTACCTGGTCGGGGCAGCCGGCGTGACCGGCCAGGTGATTACGATCGACGGCGGGCAGCGGTTCATGGGCCTTACCCGCGACGTCCAGTTCCTGGAGAACGAATGACTGACTTCGAGCCCAAATTGTCAGGCCTAACGCCCGCCGACATCAAGGTACGCTCCGCCCGCATCCTGCTCGAATCGCTCGAGGTGCAGGCCGACATCGGCTTCCACGACTTCGAAGTCGGCACGCCACAGCGGCTGATCATCACGGTCGAGGTCTGGCTAAAGGACGTGAACGCGCCGGCGGACGACGACCCTGTGCACGCGTGGAACTATGATTTCCTGCGTACCGAGATTGCGGAGCTGGCCGGGTCGCGCAGATGGAATCTGCAGGAGACCCTCGCCCATGCCATCTTCGACAGAGTAGCGGAGTTCCGCGGAGTCCGCGCACTTCGCGTGCGGCTTTCGAAGCCCGACGTTTATGCCGAGGCACACGGCGTTGGCGTTGAGATTGCATCCTTTTCCGGACACTGGCCGCAACCCTGAGCAATGACCGGCCGCAGAGTTGGTTTCCGGCTTTGCGGATGTGGAACAAAATCCGTTGCGCGGCCTTTGAGCCAGTTATAAGGAGGCGCGCCTGCCGCTGGTGTAACCTTAGTACATGGGCGGATTATCTCAGTGGCGGGTGGGCGATGGAGCGCCCAATCTGGCCGTGGGTTCCCGCCCACGGGGTGTCGAGGAGAACTGACGGTTAATGTCATACGCCCAACGAAAAGAGATCAGCGGTAACCGAACGCTCGCGATCATCATGGTCGTGGTGATCCAGTTCGCTATCGGTTACGCGATCGTCACGGGGCTCGCATACAACGTCATCAAGAAGGCGAGCGAGAACCTGAAGACGTTCGACGTCGAGGAGCAGCCGCCGCCACCGGAGCCGCCACCACCGCCTCCGAAGGATATGCCGAAGGTTCCGCCGCCGCCAACGCAGCCGCCGCCTTTGGTTCGCGTGAACACGCCGCCGCCGCCGACGATCCAAACGGTTGAGTCGCCGGCACCGCCGCCGCCTCAGCTTCCGCCGGTAGTAGCGGCGCCTCCGGCTCCGCCGGCGCCGGTGCCGCCGCCACGGAAGGTGCAGTCTGCACAGAGCGCGAAGGGTGACCTTCGGACCCTGTTCAGTGCCGACGACTATCCTGCCGCTGCACAGGCGGCTGGTGCCGAGGGTACTGCGCAGGCGCAGCTGACCATTGGTCCGGACGGCCGGGTGATCGGCTGCAACCTGGTCAGGTCGACCGGCAACAGCGCGCTCGATTCGGCCACCTGCAACATTCTTCGCCGCCGCGCGAAGTTTACGCCGGCCCGCGACAGCAGCGGCAACGCGACGACGGATACGGTTTCCACGCCCCCAATCGTTTGGCGGTTGGAAGGCTAATCAACTTAAATAGTTAAAGTTTTCAAAAGGAACGCACAGCATGCAAGCAGCCCCTGCAGCCGCCGCTAACAACTTCGGGATCGCGAACGCCCTCCACGAGGGTGGTGTGATCAGTTGGAGCGTGTTCATCATCCTTTGCGGGATGTCGATCTTCTCCTTCTACATCCTCTTCACGAAGCTCATGCAGCAGCAGAAGATCATTGCCCAGGGCCGCAAGGTCCGGTCGAGCTTCTGGAACTCGAACAACATCCGTGAGGCTTCGACCAAGCTCGAAGCCAAGAGCGCCTACCGCGCGATCGTCGATGACGCGCTGACCGCTCAGGAGCAGCACGGCAAGCTGACCGACCCGGTCGACCAGCACGACTGGATGGCGAACAGCCTGGCACGCAGCCAGGGCTCGATCGGCGCCCGTCTCGGCGAAGGTCTCGCCTTCCTCGCCACCGTCGGTTCGACCGCTCCGTTCATCGGTCTGTTCGGTACCGTCGTCGGCATCTACCGCGCCCTCATCAAGATCGGCGCGTCGGGCGACGCCTCGATCACCACGGTCGCGGGTCCGGTCGGTGAAGCGCTCATCATGACCGCGCTCGGCCTGGTCGTCGCGGTTCCGGCGGTGCTCGCCTACAACTGGCTGATCCGCCGCAACAAGTCGATCATGGAGGACCTCGCGGCCTTCACGAACGACCTCCACGGCTTCCTGATGTCGGACGGTGCGGTGAAGCCGCGCATGGGCGGCAGCACGGGTCCGGCGGTCAAGAGCAGCGCTCAGACCAAGAGCGGCACGGCGCCGACGCAGCCCGGCAGCGAGCCGCTGCGCACGGGCCGTACGGCGACTGGCGCTCAGGCGACTCCGACGACTACGAAGTAATGTGACAAGCGGGCCGGTTCGCGCCGGCCCGCACTGCCCGCCCGGCGCGGGCTAACGGAGAATATTTGCCCATGGCAATGAGTGTAGGACAGGACTCGGGCGACGAAGACATCCCGATGTCCGACATCAACACCACGCCGCTCGTCGACGTGATGCTGGTGCTCCTGATCATCTTCCTGATCACCGTGCCGGTCGTGATCCAGACTGTGCCGGTGAAGCTGCCCACGACGCCCTACGAAGTCACTCAGACCAAGCCGGAGAATGTGTCGCTGTCGGTCCGCAACGGTCCGGGCAACACCTGCGAGGTCTACTGGGGTCTTACCAAGATCACGCAGAAGGACCTGCTCAAGCGGGCGGTCGATAAGCTCGAGGCGCAGATCAAGGCTGTCGGCGGTGTCCAGAACATCAACGAAGACAACATGCCCGAGGCGCACATCCGTGGCGACATCAACACCCAGTACCGGTGCATCGGCGCTGCGGTGATCACGATGCAGCAGGCTGGTTTCCAGCGCGTCGGGTTCATCTCGCAGCCGAATCCCGGCGGCCAATAAGCGTTCGCGCCAAGTAAGGAACTTTATCCATGGCGATGCAAACCACCGGCGACAACGCCCAGGGCGAGCCGATGATGGACATCAACACGACGCCGCTCATCGACGTCATGCTGGTGCTCCTGATCATGTTGATCATTACCATCCCGCCGCAGACCCACGCGGTGAAGCTGGACCTGCCGGTCAACAATCAGAACAACCCGCCGCCGATCAACACCGTCAAGAACATCCTGTCGGTAAACGCGCAGGACCAGGTTCTGTGGAACGGTTCGCCCGTGACCATGCAGCAGCTGCGCGCCTATCTCGACACGACGCAGCAGATGAACCCGATCCCGGAGCTTCACCTGCAGCCCGATGCGACGGCTCGCTACGAGGTCGTCGATCAGGTGCTGACCGTCACGAAGCGTGCCCACGTCCAGAAGATGGGCTTCGTCGGCAACGAATATTATATGAGCGTCTTCTAAGCCGACCGGCTTCGAACTTCGCAGACTTAACAATGGGGCGGCTCCCTTCGGAGCCGCCCTTTTCTTTTGCTCAAGGAACCGCTTATGTTTCTCCATGTTATGTGATATTATCACGTATAAGCAGCATCGGAGGTTCGCATGCGGTTTGTCCAAGCCACGGCTGCAGCTCCAGTCGTCGAGATGAACACGACCCCACTGATCGATGTGCTGCTCGTCCTCCTCGTTATGCTGATCATCACCATCCCGCCGCAGTCGCATGCAGTGAAGTTCGAGCTGCCGCGGTCGGCACCGCCAGCCCGCATCGATCCCAGGACAAACCTGCTGACGATCGGAGCAGACGGAACGGTGCGGTGGAATGGTGTGGTTCTAGACCGCGGCCAATTGCGCCAGGAGCTGGCCGCCTCGCGACAAATGCGGCCTTCGCCCGAGCTGCACGTGCAGCCTGCGCCGGATGCCCGGCACGGCGATGTCGACGAGGTGCTGGTCGCCATCAAGCGGGAGCAGATCTCGCGCTTCGGCTTCGTGGGTAATGAGCAGTACCGTTCGGTCTTCTAGCTGGCGCTCCTCGACCGGCCGATCCGGCTCAGCAATAGAAACTAAAGTTAAGGTCGGCGGTTGAGCCCGTACACCGCTTATCCCCCTTCGCGGTGCGTTCCAGGGGCGGTCCTGCGCGAGGGCCGCCCCACTTGATTCCTGGAGCACATGCTCTGGCGCTGACCCAGCGCTCATGCCATGCAGCGCGCCATGACCGACCAGCGCCGTTTTGCAGTGATCATCCTCGCCGCGGGGCAGGGGACCCGGATGCGGTCCGACACGCACAAGGTGCTGCACCCGATCGCGAGCCGACCGTTGCTGCTCCACCTGCTCGATCGCGTCGACGCGCTCGGCGCTGAGCGGAAGGTGGTCGTCGTCGGCAAGGGCCGGGAGCAGGTCGAGACTGCGATCGCGGGCCGCGACGTCACCATCGCGGTCCAGGCCGAGCAGAAGGGCACCGGACACGCGGTCCAGCAGGCTGCTGAGGCGCTTGCCGGTTACGAGGGGCCCGTGATCATCCTCTACGGCGATACGCCCTTCGTTGAGACGAGCACGCTTGCGAGGATGCTCGATAGG
>DASVXN010000050.1:0-1581 GCA_036392635.1 Sphingomicrobium sp.
CAGCATCACTCTGGTGATCGAGGGCTGCGGCACCTTCTCGTATTTCAGATACTTGCGCTCGTAGTCCGCCGCGAACTTCTCGGCGTCGTCGCTCGTCTGATAGCGGTTGAGGACCTTGATGTTGCGGTAGGCATAGGCGCCGGTCGCAGCCATCAGCACGGCCGCGATGACCGCGGTCGCAAGCGCAGGAGCCGTCGCCAGGCGCGGAACCCGGCGGAGGCGAGTGCCGAGCGACAGGTCGGTTCCGCGCGGCCACAGCAGGTGGGCGAGGACGGCGAGGATGAGCGCGAAGCAGTGCCAGTAGAACTGGAACACCGCCGCCCCCCACCAGAAGTCGCCGGCGCCGACGAAATCGCTGAGCGGCACGTTTGGACCGCCAACGTAGGTGTAGAGCGGATTGCCGTAGCCGACGTTGTTCAGGAAAATCCCGGCGACGAACCACACGAAGAGGATGCCCCAGCCGACATATTTGTTGGGGCTGAGCACCTGCAGGAACACGGCGAGCATGGCGATAAGCAGCCCGTCGATCGCGGCGGGGACGATGAACCAGCCGAGATATTGCGCGAAGCCGAGCACCCGGCCGCCCGCGATCAGCTGGTAGGCTATGCCGGTCAGCGCGGCTGCGAGGTTCACGACAAGGAGGACGAGGAAGATCGCCAGGATCTTCGGCACCGTCATCACCCAGCTCGGCACCGCGGTGGAGTCGATCAGCTCGTTCAGCTTGCGGTCGCGCTCGCGCCAGACGAGCTCGCCGCCGTAAAAGGCCGCGATCATCAGCAGGAAGATCGCAGAGCCGCCGCGCGCCGCGGTCACAGTTGCCGCAACGGTCGGATGATCGGACGTGCCGTAGATGGACTGGCCGATGAAGAGGACGAGTCCAGTGAAGCCGATCGCAAGCAGCGTCAGGATGATGAGGCCGGGGCTGGTCAGGACCTGCCGCACCTCGACACGCAGACGGGTGAGGAACTGGACGCCGGCGGAGGGCTTGAGGTTGCGCGCGGTGATGAGCTCGCCGCCCGACTGCGCGGGAAGCTCGGCGAGGCTGCGCTCGCGTGCCTGCTTCTTCGCGAGCCGTTTCAGCCGCCAGCGCGACGGCGCACGCTCGGTCATCGAAAAGCGCCAGAGCGTGAAGCCGAGGAACAGGAGGCCGAGAACGACGGCCCAGATGCGGTTGAACAGCAGGTCGCCCGTGAGCTCGACGAGCCGCGTGTTCATGTCGTTCTGGGTCCAGTAGCGCGTCGCCTGGCCGAGCGCGCCCGTTCCGAGCGGCTCCCAGCGGGCAGCAGCCTCGCGATACTCGATCTTCTGCGCGAGTACGCTGCTGGTGACCATGTAGCCCATGACCAGCGCGATCGCGCCGATATAGGCCGCCATCATTGAGCGGAGGAGGGTCGCGAGCGCGAACAGCACGGCGCACATCAGAAAGATGTTTGGGATGGCCAAGATCAGGAACGGCCAGGCATAGTAGGACAGGAGTTGCGGGCCGATCCGCTCCGCATCCACCCACGGCATCAGCGAGCCGCAGCCCATGCCGACGGGGACTGCGGCATAGCCTACAAGGGCAATGATGAGGCCGCCGAG
>DASVXN010000051.1:0-5474 GCA_036392635.1 Sphingomicrobium sp.
ACGCTGACGATGAGCCAGACCTAAAAAGCTGATCGCCGCCCACGGGTCAGCGCTCAGGGCTCCAGATGCACCGCGGCGCGAAAACTCCCGTCCTTATGGAACGGCACCGACGTGTGCGCATGCGCCACGCGCCACCCACCTTCCTCGCGCCGGAAGCAAAGGGTCGATCGCATCCACAGGCTGACCGGTCGCCCGTCCGTTCGCCTGCCGGTGAGATGGTGCAGCGCCCGCGCGAAGGCGACCCGATCGCCCGCCTCGATCGCCAGGTCGCGCACCTCGACGTCCACCTCCGCGAACCCGCTCAGCCACGCCGCCAGCCCCTGCACGTCGGCCGCCGCACCCGGCGGCAGCGCGAGCGGCGGCGCCAGCTCGAACGCCACCACGTCCTCGGCCACGCAGGCCGTCGCCGCGCGAGCATCCTTGGCCCTGATCGCGGCAATGCGCTCGTCGATGATCGCGCGGATCTGCGCCTCTGCTTCAGCCATTCGCCCCTCCTCTGACGCGACAGCCTAGCACCACGGCGGCGCTCGGCGGCAGTGCAAGTTCAGCTCGAACGACAGAAGGGCGCCCCCAACGGGGAGCGCCCTTCCTTTCAGCCGGCCCTCGCTTCCGGGCGGCTCGGTCCGCGGGCGGTGTGAGGCTCCGCCCGCCGATCCCTTAGCGGTCTCTGTCGCGCTCGAATTCGCGGTCCGTCGTGGACGGCTCGCGGTCGTTCTCGAACAGCGCGCTGCGCTCGCTGCTGAGGCCCTCGTCGACGTCGACACGGGTGTTGCGCACGGTGTCCTCGACCTGTTCCGTCCGCTCCTCGGCGGTTTTCTGGACGACGATCTCTTCCTTCACCCGCGCTTCCTTGCCGACGACGGCTTCCTCGGCCGTCTCGCGCATCTCGACGCTGCGCTCACGAAGCAGGTCGTCGTTCAGGTTCGCCGACGAGATCGGCTCGTCCACGGGGCGCCGCTCGACGTGCACATGCTCCTCGCGCAGGTTGACCTGCTCGCTGACCGGACGCTCCTCGATGTAGGAGCGGACGCGCGCGCCGCCGCGCTCGACCTCGCGCTTGCCGACGCGAAGCTGCTCCTCGATCACCGGGATGCGCTCCTCGTCGACGATGTTGCCGCGCTCGGACGTGAACTCGTTCGACCGGCTGGTCGTCTCGCGATCGGTATAGCCTTCCGAGCTGCTGAACGCGCTCTGCCCGCGGGTGCTGCCACCCGACCAGCCTTCGCTGCGCCACTGCTGCTCGTTCTCGTCGATGTCGATCGCACCGGCTCCCTCGATCAGCCCGCAGGCGCGGTCGGCCTGTTCTTCCGGCACGCTCGCGGTGAGCAGATAATGACCGCGGCGGACGCCTTCCTCGTACGTGGCACGGTCATCGTCCGCGACGAACATGTCCTTCAGTTCGGACCAGAAGCCGCGGCCGTCGCCGGAGCCCGTGCTCGTGCCCGAGCTGCTGCCGCTCGACTGGTCGACAATGCGGGCGTCGCTGCCGATCTGTGCGCGCAGCTGGGCTGCCGCCGCTTCCGCTTCGCTGCGGTCGTTGAACAATGCCGTAATCGTACGAGACATGACTTACTCCTCCTGCTGTGTGTTCCCACCAGGCTCCTCGCGCTCCACAACCGCACGTTGGGAACGAAGCTTGATCTCCTGCTCGACGGTCTCGCTCGTGGTGCGGCGGCTCAGCCGCACCTCCTCGACGAGGAACAGCTTCTTGACGAGCCGCTCCTCGACGACGGGCACGACCATGGTTTCGCCTTCCTGACGGATCGGCGGAACGCTCTCGACTTCCTCGTTTCGCGCGACGCGCTCCACGATGACGTCGCTTCGGATGACCGGCTCGGAGATGGTCTCCGTCCGCTCTTCCGGAACCGTCGTCACCCGAACCCGGCCGGTCTCCACGGTCTCCCGGTCCAGCCTCAGCTGTTCCTCGACAACGGGAATGGCGACGGATTCGACCTTGCTACTCATCGGTCGGGAGACAAACTTCCTGGTTGGTGATCGCCGCGCTCAACTGATCCCGGGCATTGCCGTTCCGATTGTTTCGCCGCCGACAGCCCAAGGGCCTCAGTGCCGCGATGAACCGGAATTGCGTTCGCCGGGGAGCCGTTCGGACGTAGCGATTCCGGCGCGAGCGGATGGCGCGATGAGGGCTGTCCTACAGCAGCCCGCATGCTCCATGTGGTGCGACTCTTTTCAGGTGAGGGAGTCGCTCATGGCCACGAAGCTCAAGGTCGTCGAAGAATATGCCGACATCGTTCCGGCACCCAAGGTTCCCGATTTCACCACCGCGCCCACGCGCAAGCAGCACGCCGGCTGGACTGCAGAACGGCAGCGCCGCTTCATCGAGCACCTCGCGCTGACCGGTCACGTCGGCGAAGCCTGCGCGATCGTTGGCGTCGCCTCCAGCTCGGCCTACCGGCTGAAGAACAAGGTCGGCGCCGAGAGCTTCTCCCGCGCTTGGGACGCCGCCATTCGCCTGTGCGCGACGCGCCTGTCGGCGATCGCCTTCGACCGCGCGCTCAACGGCCGCGTCGAACGCCACTACAAGGACGGCGAGCTCGTGATGGAGCGCCGGATCCCCTCAGATTATCTGCTCACCTGGCTGCTGTCGCGCCTCGACCCAGCGCAGTTCGGCTCGCCGTCGGCCAAGGCGCTTGCCGCAGTCGCCGGCGATCCGCGCGATGCTGCCCGCAACGAACTGCCGATGCTGCTCGACCAGCTGACCGATGTACCGCTCGAGGATTGCGAGTGCGACAGCGGGCAGGGGCTCGACGAGCGGCTGGGCGAGATGAGCGACGGGCTCGTCGACACGAGCGACTGATGCTCGCGCTCGCGTAGGCCTGCTGCGATTGCTGCGTTTCGAGCCCGCTTCAGCTCGAAATTGCGGTGATCCCGACCCAGGCCGCGTTGATGGCGAGCGCGAACAGGACGATGCCGGCGATGGCGAGCCCGATCTCCCACTCGCGGGTCGGCCGCCACAGCGCCTTCTCCAGGCTCTGCGGCTTCTCGGGCGGCGGCGGCTCGCGGCGAATGCGCGACGGGGGCCGCGCCGTGGTCATCTTTGCGGGTTCCGGGGGCTTGCTCACGGTGCCGGAATACGCCCAGCCCGTTACCGCTTGGTTAGCGCCGGCGGCGCTTCACGCTGCCGTTTGCGTCGGCTAGGCCCTGCTTCATGGCCGACCTCACCCCCACCATCGAGACCATGGAGCACAGCTGGATGCGGGCGTGGGTGAACCGCGACGCCCGGGTGCTGAAGGCGCTCACCTCCAAGGACTTCGTCCTGCTGATGGGCGGAAAGCCGCCAACGATCCTCGACCGGCCGAGCTGGCTGGAGGCCGCCGGCAAGCGCTGGGACTGCGACTCCTACCGCTTCGGCGACATCCTGGTCCGCGGCGAGGGCAAGCTCGCCATCTTCTCCGCTTCGGTCGAGCTGAAGGCCGTGATGGACGGCCGCGACTGGTCCGGCACCTTCTGGCTGACCGACGTCTGGCGCAAGGGCCGGGTCCGCCGCGGCTGGAAGCTCGCCCACCGCATCCTCTCCCGCCCCGACGAGGGGCCGGAGGTCGCCAAGGCCATCAAGTCGCTCCAGCTCTGGAAGTCGTAACTCAGCGGCTCCGTTCGCGCTTCAGCATGAACCCGCGGGCCTGGAACCAGTCGTTGGCATTGTTGGTCCACAGGAACGCCGCGATCACGACGAGGACGACGAGGTTGAGAACGATGCCCGCCTTCATCGGCGAGGTGTAGAAGCCGATGACCAGGCCGATGACGCCCCAGACGACGTAGAGGACCCGGGACCAGGGCTGACCCTTCAGGATGCCGTAGGCGCAGACGAGGGTGACGATCGCACCGACGGCGCCGAGTGCCTGATAGGCCGCCGGCGACATGTTCATCTGGGCCAGCGCTTGCTGCCCCTGCGGCGTCGATGGAAGCACGAAAACGCCGATCAGCCCGATGGCCGCAAGCACGATCATGATGACGGCGATGACCGTCAGTGAAGTTGGACGCTTTTCCATGTCATTCCTCCCCTTTGGTCGGGGAGACTAGCGTTCCACTACGGCAGCACAACTGCCGTCTGTCGAATCAGGCCCGCTTGCGGCTCTTCGAGAACAAAGCCGCTTCGCTCTTGCGGCGGACGCGCTCGGTCACTTCGGCGGTGTTGTCGGCACCGGCGGCGTTGCAGCGGACGTGCACCAGGCACTGGCTCTCGGCCACATCATGGAACCGGGGCGACTGGTCATGGCCGTCCGGCAGATCGAAGCGGAGCGGGCGGCGGCAGCGCTGGCAATTGTCGCCGTCGCGTTCCCGAAGCTCGGCGATCCGCTGCTGCCGCGCAGCCTCCTCCCGCTTGAACTTCCACGGATTGAGGTACTTCG
Source organism: Sphingomicrobium sp. (assembly GCA_036392635.1). GTDB lineage: Bacteria > Pseudomonadota > Alphaproteobacteria > Sphingomonadales > Sphingomonadaceae > Sphingomicrobium. The sequence goes on from DASVXN010000051.1 coordinate 4,371, forward strand.
CCAGGGTCGCGTTGCGCTGCATCAGACGGCTTATAGCGGCCAGAAATTACCGGTGGGTTGCCTGTCGATGAGCCATCCACGTGAAATTTTCATTCGGCGGACTGGCGGTTCGCCTTGCCCGCTGCGGCCTGCGCCTTGTCCCTTACGACCTTGGCTTGTGCAGCCGCTTCCTTTTCCTCGCGGCTCTTCTTGGCCATCTGGAAGAGCTGGTAGTCGGTCGAGCTCTTCTGCGTCTCGAAGATGCTCCCGATCTCCTGCCCCTTGGCGAGCCGCTGCGAGATCTGCGCTGCAGTCGCCGCGACGGCGAGCAAGTTGATCGCCGGCGTGCCCCGGCAGCCCATCGGCCCGACGTTGGCGCAGCTGCGGTCGGCGTAGCTCTCGTGCGGATTGTGGGGACGGCCGGTGATGCCCTCCTTCTTCAGCCGCCTCGCCTCGACGATGTCGGGCGGCAGCCGATAGCCTTCGGGCTTGATGGCGCAGACGATGATCTCGTTGCCGTTCGGGTTCTGGTTCTGGTTGACGCATTCCCGAGTGGGCTCCGGCGCAACCTTGGACGGCGGCGCGACTGCCGGCACTGGACCGTATTTGGCGTCGGCGTCAGCAGCAGGAGTTGCGGTAGCGGCCTGCACCAGGAGGGCGAATGCGACAGGCAGGCCGAACGGCATGGCTTCCCTTCCGCCCGGCCGGCTTTCACGGGAATGAACGACTGCAACAACCGCGCACCCCGGGCGTTTGTCTCGTGTCCGAAACGGACAGAAAGGAGCAGCCACATGCAGCGTGCGTTCCTTTGTATCGCAGCCCTCGTCGTCGCGGCGTCGCCTGCATCGTCTCAAAGCTTTGCTGCCGGCGACTTCGGCGCATCCCCGAGCTTCCGCAACTCCGGGTTCGTCAGTCCGCCAGCCGCGATGATCATGCACCGCGATTATCGCGCCGACCATCGGCGTGATCATCGCCGGGGCGATCACCGTCGTGGTCATGACGGCCGATACGACTATGCGCCGTACGGTTATCTCGGCTACGGCTACTATCTCGGCGATTACGACGCCAACCGCAGCTTCGATCCGGACAAGTGGAACGACTGGTGGCACGAACGGCCGGAGCGCG
>DASVXN010000052.1:0-2092 GCA_036392635.1 Sphingomicrobium sp.
CCTGCCCGCCGAACACCACCGAAAAGGTAGAGTCCGCCGCATCGAAAAGATGATGGCCCTCGTCGAACAGGATCCGTCCAGGCGCATCCTCCCGTGCCCGAGCGGCATTGACCATTACCAGCGCATGATTGGCGATGACGATGTCGGCGTCCCGGCTCGCCCGCTCCGCCCGCTCGATGAAGCAGCGGCGATAATGCGGACAGCCGGCATAGACGCACTCACCCCGCCGATCGGTGAGCGCGGTTGCTCCAGCACGCCGAAACAAGCTCGGCAGCCAGCCGGGCAGGTCGCCACCGACCATGTCGCCGTCCTTGGTATAGGCAGCCCACCGGCCGACGAGATGCGCCAGGACGGCACCACGCCCACTGAACGCCCCCTGCAGAGCATCCTCGAGGTTGAGCAGGCAGAGGTAATTCTCGCGACCCTTCCGGACCACGATGCGCCGAGCGCGCTCATCCGGGTCGGCGAACAGCTTGGGCCCTTCAGCATCCAGCTGCCGTTGCAGCGCCTTTGTGAACGTCGAGACCCACACGGTGCCTTGTGCTTGCTCCGCCCACAGGGAAGCCGGCGCGAGATAAGCGAGGGTCTTGCCGATACCGGTGCCGGCCTCGGCCAGCAGCAAGTTCGGCGATCCTTGTGCCGGCTTCGGAGCGAAGACGCGAGTGACGGCCTCGGTCATCGCTCGCTGTCCCTCGCGCGCCTCGGCCCTGCCGGTGAGCCGGTCGAGCCTCGCGCGTGCCGCGGCGGGATCGACCACGATCGTGCGTGGGCGCGGCCGTTCGCCGGCTTCCTCCCACTGCTTGAGCCGCGAGAAGAGCATGCGCTCGCCGCGTTCAGGCCTCTCGATCCGAGCGCCCAGCAACCCTGCCCAGCCCCAGCCGAGCCGATGCAGTGTGGCGTTCGCTGTCCAGGCACCCTCGCGCTGAAGCCAGTCGGGCTGGCCGGCCACCAAGAGCAGGCGATCGGCAATCGTCTGCAGCGCTAGCACCGCCTCGCGCTCGTTCTCTGGCGGGCTCAGTCCCAACGCACGGCTCAGCCCCGCTACGGTCGGCACCGCGAATTGCGCCGGGTGGATGAACGCGAACAGCTCCAGCAGGTCGAGCCCACTCAAATCCGGGTAGCCGAGCCGCTGACCGACGAGTGGCGCATTGAGGATAATGTGCGGAGTCTCGGCAGCCCGAGCGATCGCCTCGCCGCGGCTCGCCTCGCGCACCTCGCCGTTCCCATCGGCGAGCCAGATGCCGGCATGGGTTGCGTGGAGCGCGGGAAGAGGCAAAGGAGCCGCCATTCCCGCGACCCTGAAGCCTAGAGAACAGAAGAGCAACGAATTTGGCCGCTGACGACATCCGTTCTGCCGCAATGCAGTCGAAAGCCTGGCCTTACGAGGAAGCGCGCAAGCTGCTGAAGCGCTGGCCCGAGGGGAAGCCCGGCGGCGCCCCGATGATCTTCGAGACGGGCTACGGGCCGTCGGGCCTGCCGCACATCGGCACCTTCAACGAGGTCGCGCGCACGACCTTCGTGCGCCAAGCCTATGAAGAACTGACCGGAAATCCGACGCGCCTGATCGCCTTCAGCGACGACATGGACGGCCTTCGCAAGGTGCCGGACAACGTTCCGAACCAGGATCTGCTGGCAGCCAATCTCGGCAAGCCGCTGACCCAAATTCCCGACCCGTTTGGACAGTTCGAAAGTTTCGCGCACCACAACAATGCAATGCTGCGAAGCTTCCTTGATCGCTTCGGTTTCGACTACGAGTTCCTGTCGGCCACGGACTGCTACACGAGCGGTCAGTTCGACGACGTGATCCGGAAGGTCCTGCAGAGCTGGGATGCGGTCATGAGCGTCATGCTCCCGACGCTGCGCGAAGACCGCCGCAAGACCTACTCGCCGGTGCTCCCGATCTCACCAATTAGCGGGCGCGTGCTGCAGGTGCCGGTCGAGGTGATTGACGCCGAGGCAGGGCTGATCGCCTTTGACGACGAGGATGGCAGCCGCATCCAGCGATCGGCATTCGGCGGCCTTGCCAAGCTGCAGTGGAAGGTCGACTGGGCCGCGCGCTGGGTGGCGCTCGGCGTCGACTATGAAATGGCTG
>DASVXN010000053.1:0-1891 GCA_036392635.1 Sphingomicrobium sp.
AGAGCCTCGAGGGCAAGCAGGGCAAGCCCCGCCTAAAGCCGCCGTTTCCGGCGGGCGCGGGGCTCTACGGTTGCCCGACGACGGTCAACAACGTCGAATCCATCGCGGTCGTGCCGACGATCCTGCGCCGCTCGCCGGAATGGTTTGCGAGCATTGGCCGCGAGAAGAACGAGGGCACCAAGCTCTTCCAGCTGTCTGGCCACATCAACACGCCGTGCGTCGTCGAGGAATCGATGGGCATCAGCTTCCGCGAGCTGATCGACCGCCATGGCGGCGGCATTCGAGGCGGCTGGGACAATCTACTGGCCGTAATCCCCGGCGGGTCGTCCGTGCCTTTGGTCCCCGCCAAGGAGATCATGGACGCGCCGATGGACTTCGATGGCCTCAAGGCGCTCGGCTCTGGCCTCGGCACCGCGGCGGTGATCGTTATGGACAAGTCAACCGACATCGTCCGCGCCATCAGCCGCATCAGCTACTTCTACAAGCACGAGAGCTGCGGCCAATGCACGCCGTGCCGCGAGGGCACCGGCTGGATGTGGCGCATGATGGAGCGGCTGCGCGAGGGCGACGCCGAGGTCCAGGACATCGACAAGCTGATCGACGTCACCAAGCAGGTCGAGGGCCATACGATCTGCGCCCTCGGCGACGCTGCCGCGTGGCCGATTCAGGGCCTCGTCAAGCATTTCCGCCCCGAGCTCGAGCGCCGCATCGCCGAGCGCGCCGGTCGTCAACTTCTGCAGGCCGCGGAATGAGCACGTCCGCCATGATCATCCTGCTGATCGCAGGTGCGGCGCTGATCATCCTGATCGCAGGCCGCCGCAGCGGTCCGCGCGTCACCCAGATCGATCGTACAGTGCGTAAGGAGAAGGACCCGAGCGATGCCTAAGGTCACCGTCGACGGCATCGAGATCGAAGTCCCGCAGGGCGCGACCGTGCTGCAGGCCTGCGAGCTTGCGGGCAAGGAGATCCCGCGCTTCTGCTATCACGAGCGGCTGTCGATCGCCGGCAATTGCCGCATGTGCCTGGTCGAGGTCGCGCCCGGACCGCCCAAGCCGCAGGCGAGCTGCGCGCTTCCGGCTGCCGACGGGCAGACGATCCGCACCGACACCGCGATGGTGAAGAAGGCGCGGGAAGGGGTGATGGAGTTCCTGCTCATCAACCACCCGCTCGACTGCCCCATTTGCGACCAGGGCGGCGAGTGCGATCTTCAGGACCAGGCGGTGGCCTACGGCCGCAGCGGCTCGCGCTTCGAAGAGAACAAGCGCGCGGTCGACGACAAGTACATGGGTCCGGTCATCAAGACCTCGATGACCCGCTGCATCCAGTGCACGCGCTGCATCCGCTTCTCGGCCGAGGTGGCAGGGGCGCCCGAGGTTGGCATGCTGTACCGGGGTGAGGACAGTCAGATCACCTCCTATCTCGAACGGACGGTGACCACCGAGCTTGCCGGCAACCTTGCGGACGTTTGCCCGGTCGGCGCGCTCCTGCAAAAGCCGCAATTGTTCGAACAGCGGCCTTGGGAGCTTCGCCGGGTGCCGGGGATCGACGTCATGGACGCTGTCGGTTCGAACATCCGCCTCGACGTTCGCCAGCGGCAGGTCATGCGCATCCTTCCGCGCATCAACGAGGACGTGAACGAGGAGTGGATCAGCGACAAGACGCGGCACCACGTGGACGCGCTGGTACGCAATCGCCTCGACCGTCCGTGGGTGCGCGAGAAGGGCAAGCTTCGCGAGGCGAGCTGGCAGGAAGCTCTGGAGATCTTCGCCAAGTTCCTGAAGAAGGCCGGCAGCAAGACTGCGGCGATCGCGGGCGACCTGCTCGACGCCGAGACAATGTTTGCCGCGAAGAAGCTGCTGCTTCAGGCGCAAGGCTCGACCCTGCTTGAGGG
>DASVXN010000054.1:0-1655 GCA_036392635.1 Sphingomicrobium sp.
GAGCACGAGGACGGCTCGGACGGCGTGGTCGGCGGTGGCGGAGAGCATCGGCGTGGTGGGCTCGGCGGAAGTCGTATTTCTCATCTCGATGTGAGAATACGATCGCCGGCCCGCCCTGCCTGTCGGACGGAAGCCGGAACTTGGGTGCGGCATCGCCCGGCATCCGTGTAGGGAATGCCCCGACGGCGACCAGCGGCCCTCGGCCGTGGGCTCTCGGCGCTCGCCCTTTCAAGAAGCGGCGCCGCGGATCAATGCGGATGAACGCGGATACTGCCTCGGCAAGAGCCTGAACCGCAGAGGACGCGGAGGGCGCAGAGGACTGCTGCTGCTGCTGCTGCTGCTGCTGCTGCTGCTGCTCTTCAAGAGCATGAACCACGGAGGACACGGAGTTCACGGAGGCTATCGTTGTCATCCCGAGCGCAGCGAGGGATCTGCAGTTGAACAGCCTCAGCGAACTGCAGATCCCTCGCTGGCGCTCGGGATGACAAGCAACGGGCTCCGTGCCCTCCGTGCACTCCGTGGTTCAATCTCTTGACGAGGAGCAAGGACGAGCGAAGGCTCTGCGCCCTCCGCGTCCTCTGCGGTTCAATCTTTCAAAGAGCCGTATCCGCGTTCATCCGCGTTCATCCGCGGCGCCGCTTCTCGATGAGCGCCGAGATGAGCGCCGAGCGCCGCAGCGAGCAGGAACGACGGAGGGGCGCCGCGATGGTTCGCGGCGCCCCTCCGTCGTTCGTGAGTGGTGCGGTGGTAAGGTGCGGAGATCAGTAGGAGATGGAGAGCGTCGGCGTGGAGCTGCCGGAGCCGTCCATGCTGCTGTCGGTGTTCTCCGCCTCGAGCGTGCCCGAGGCGATGTTGTAGCCGCTGAAGTGCTTCACGCGGCGGTAGTAGCTGCCGTTGTTCGGATCGCGGTAGGTGACGAGCGACGCGTCGGTGACCGACTCGTCCACGCACGTGCTCGCGACGTCCGCGCAGTACAGGATCGCGAGGCCAGGCTGCACCCCGCCCTTGTCCTTGAGCGTCAGCACGACCGGGTCGGCGGCCGGGTTGAAGCGCATGTGCGGCTGGAAGTCCGAGTGCGGGTGCCCCGACGCGTCGTACCAGCTCTTGACCGTGATCGTCACCGGCAGGAGCTGCGGCAGGCACGGCTGCTCCCACTGGTCCGGACCGTAGCTGCTCAGGACGACGTCGCAGATCGAGCTCGCGGTGAAGACGACCTTGTTCACCGAGTTCGCGCCGAAGCTGATGGCGGTCTTCTTCGTGGGATCGACGACGAAGGTCTGCACCGACGTGTCGCCCGAGCCGCCGAGGCTGAGCAGCGACGCGGAGGTGACCGGCGCATTGCGGGCAGCGTTCGACGGGGCGGTCGGCCCGTCGCTACACGCTGCGAGCAGGACGATGCCGGTCACGACGATCAGCCCGCTGCGCTCCTTTCGAGGTTTCATGGTGAGGGCCTTGGGTGGGTGGGAGGACGTCCCACGTTCGCCCAAGGGTAAGGCAATGCTAATGCCGCGAGTAACTCTTTGTAAAATCGTGACTTAGATTACTCGGCAGCCGGCCCATCTGACCTGTGCGGGCACGCCGCCCGGACATTCCGACCGAGCGGCTCAACGCCCGCCGCTGCCGCCGCCGGTCGGGCCGCGCGGCGGTGCCGGCTT
>DASVXN010000055.1:0-3351 GCA_036392635.1 Sphingomicrobium sp.
GCGCGCCGCGTTGATCGTCATTCCGGCGATCGCCTCCTCCGGCGTCAGCCCGAATAAGGTGCATGCCATGTTGATGGCGAGCGTCGGCGACAGCAAGGGAGACGTGCCGGGGTTGCAGTCGGTGGCGACGGCGATCGGGACGTTGTGCTTACGGAGTAATGCAACGGGCGGTTTCCGCTCTTCTTGCAGCGCATAGTAGGCGCCCGGAAGCAGCACTGCGACCGTGCCGGCTGCAGCCATCGCCTTTGCGCCCGCTTCATCGAGATGCTCGAGGTGGTCCGCGGACAGCGCGTGATAGCGGGCGGCGAGGGCGGCGCCCTTTTGATTTGAAAGCTGTTCGGCATGAAGGCGAACTCCGAGGCCATGGTGAGCCGCGGCCTTGAACACGCGTTCGACCTCGTCCGGCGTAAAAGCGATGCCTTCGCAGAAGGCATCGACGCTGGTGGCGATACCCTGCCGTGCCGCAGCGGGGATGAGCTTATCGACGACCTCGCTGACATAATGTGCGCGGCGGTCGCGCTGGTCGGGCGGAAGCGCATGCAGGGCGAGAAGCGTCGGAACGATCCGCACCAGCTCGCCCTCACCGAGCTCCCGGGCGAGCTTGAGCAGGCGGAGCTCGCTTGACGTGCCCAGTCCGTAGCCCGACTTGATTTCGATGGTGGTGCAGCCGCCGCGCATGAGGGCGTGCAATCGCCGGCGACTTTGCTCGAGGACCGCCTGGTCCGTGGCCACGGATGTCTGTTGGACGGTCGAGCTAATGCCCCCTCCCGCCTTGGCGATTTGCTCGTAAGTCGCGCCGGCGCGTCGCATGGCATGCTCGTCCGCCCTGGTGCCACCGAAGACGAGGTGCGTGTGGCAGTCGATCAGGCCCGGCGTCACCCATGCGCCGCCGAGCGCCACCACCTCTCGGGCGCGGTAGCCGGCCAGCTCGGTGCGCTTGCCCACGCGGACGATCTTGCCGTCGGCAATGCCGATCGCGCCGTTTTCGATCAGGCCGAGCGGATTACCCGGACCGCCACTCTCGCAAGTCGCGATCCTGCAATCGACAAGCAGCCGGTCCCACATCGCACTGCACTTAGGCGAGCAGTGCTGCTAGCGTCAAAGCGATGGCGGGCTGGCCTAACCTTTCCGATCTGATCGTCAGTGACGAGGCGAAGGCGCCAGTCGGGCTCGTGGGAGCGCCGCTCGCAGCGGGTTCGGTGACGCCGGGAAATTGCAATCAGGCGCCCGCGCTGCTCCGCCGGACCCTGCGGCGCATCGGGCGCTATGACGTCGAGACCCGGCGCGAGCTGTCGTCGCAGATCGCCGACTACGGTGATGTCGATATCGGCGGCATGTCGATCGAGGAGGCCACGGGTCCGATCCGTGAGGCCGTCGCGCGCAGTGTCTCACGCCATGACCTGACGCTGCTGGTGGGCGGCAACAATGCAGTGACCCGGCCGGGCGTGCTGGGTCTCGGCCTGCCACTGACGAAGGTGGGGCTGATCACACTCGATGCCCATTTCGACATGCGCGAACTCGACCAGGGCCTCGGCAACGGCAATCCGGTGCGCGCGCTGATCGAAGACGGACTTCCGGGCGCGAACATTGCCCAGGTTGGGCTCGCCAGCTTCGCCAACAGCCGCAAGATGCACGAGGACGCAGTCGCCGCCGGCAATCTCGTCGTCACGATGGACGAGGTGAGGCACGAAGGGATCCGCCGGGTGCTGGACCGTGCGTTCGATCACGTCTGCCAGTGCGAAGCGCTGGTCGTCGACTGCGACATCGATGTGATCGACCGTTCACAATTCCCTGCGGCGCCGGGTGCGCGCCCGGGCGGGATGACCGTTCAGGACTTCTTCGCCGCGGTTCGATGCCTGGCCTCCGAGCCGCGGGTGAGGGTCATCGACCTGACGGAATGGGACCCGCCGCTCGATCCGACCGACCTCAGCGCTTTGACCGCGGCGCGCTGGGTCGCCGAGTGCCTTTCCGGGTTCGAGATGCGCTGATCCGCTGCGGCGGGTCCGGCGTGACGATGACCTGCTCGCGCTCGATCCTGCGCACACATTCCCAGGGGATGCGCCGGCCTTTCTTCTTCGCGGTGAGCCTCTCGATGAAGCTGCCCGGCCCGCAGTCGAGCGCAACGATCCGACCGGCGTCGGAGTGGACCTCGTGCACGCGACCGAGGATTTCGCCATCCAGCGTCCTGACTTTAAGGCGACGCAGACCCGATAGGCGCATCACATCGCTCCCACGCGCGGGATCCAGGCGCGCACCTTGTTCTCGACCGCGCGCAGTTTCAGCTTCTCGGCTTCGCACTTGAGCTTCACGACACTGCCGATCTCGATGATCTCAGCGGCGGGCACGCGAGTCATGCGCGTTCCGCCGATCTTGCCGACGAGCCAGTAGAGCCATCCCGGCATCCGCCCCTCGTAAGCGCCGGGGCCGACCAGCAGCGCCTTCACCCGCATGTCCTTACCGGCGCCTCCGGTGAACTCGACATCGTCGACGATGCCGCACCATCGCTCGTCCTTGTCTATGATCGGAAGATCGAGCAGCTGGCTGACCAGCTTCACCGGGTCGGAGAGATTCATGCCTGCCCTCCGGATGTGAGCAGGTACAGCGGGATCGCGGCGAGCGCGGCGCCGCACACGACTGCGAAGTAGAACCAGCCGAGCCCCTTCGCGAGCCACTTGTTCGCGTACTGGCCCATGAAGCTCTTGTCGCCGGCGAGCAGCATCAGGGGCAGATAGGTGAGCGGAAGGACCACGATCGAGAAGAGAACCGCATATTCGACCAGCTGCATGACGTCGAAGCCGGTGAGCACAATGATGAGCGCCAGCAGCATGAATGCGATCCAGGCCAGGGTGAAACGCGGGGCCTCCCACGGCTTCTTGTGCCGGCCCCATTCCCAACCGAAGAATTGGGAGATGGCATAGGCATTGGACATGCATGTCTCGACGGCCGCTCCAGCCACCGCGAACAGCATCCCGAGCAGCGCCAGAAGGAGCCCGACCCTGCCGAAGGGGATTGCCGCCTCGAGCGCGGACGTTCCGGGATATTGCGGCGCTACTTTGGTGGGCCCGAACAGCACGGCTGAATTGGTGAGGATTGCGATGGCGAGCAGCGACCCAAGGCCAAAGCCCACTGTGCTCGTCACGCGATTGGTAAGCAGGTCCTTGGGCTTCCACCCATCCTCGATTCCGCCGGACGAGTAGAAATAAGCCTCATAGGGGAACATGACGGCGGACAGGATCGCCACGCCGAAGTAGGCGAACTGCAGCATCTCCTTCGTGCTCAGTTCACGCGGCGCTTGGGGGATGAAGCCTTTGGCGACCTGGTCCCAAGGGGGGTGGATCGCGATCGCCGCTG
>DASVXN010000056.1:0-6767 GCA_036392635.1 Sphingomicrobium sp.
TGCCCCGGCGCCACCTACGCCCGCCGCCAACGCGGCGATTGAGAAGATGTCGCTCTTGCGCCGCTGGTCGCGCCACGAGCGGATCATATGGCGGCGGAGGAAATGGCCGGCCTCGTGCGCAATGACGCCGGCCAGCTGCGCCTCGCTGCGCATCCGCAGGAGCAGCCCGGAAAAGACAACCGCGAAGCCTGTCGGGAACATCATCGCGTTGAACTCGGGAATCCGCGCCAGATAGATGCGGAAGTCCTTGGCCGCGGGACCCCCGACGGTCGCGATCAGGTCCTTCAGGTAGCCGGTGATCTTTGGATCAGTAATGAGGAGGTTCGAGCCTGCGACCTCCTCCTCGACACGGTCCATCTCCCGCCACAGGCCCTGCTCGTCGCGGTCCGTCGGCTTGAAGCCTGGGCCGATGAGCGGGACCATGTCGGCTGGACGGATCCGCGCTTCGGCGACGCCGGTCTGCAGCGCCACTGCGGCAGCGCCGCTCCCTGTGAGCAGCGCGCGCCGCGTAAGCTCAAGGCAGCGCCCGCACATCAGTCGCCTCGCCGCTGCTGCTCGCGGACTGCCCGCCCAGGCTTCATGCGGCCGAGCAGGCGATCCACCATCTGCGCTGCTCCTTGCGGCGTGCGGAGGTCGCCGAACTTGATGCCGGCCACTTGGCTGCCGGCCGTCACGACGTTGAACCAGACGACCTCGCCCGTCCTGAGGTCGACGAGAGACGCGTAGTCGAGTTGCTGCTGGCCGCTGCTCGGCGCGCAGAAGCCGATGAAGCAGCCGGCAATTCCGAGCACGCTAAGCGCGATCCGTCCTCCGGTGGCAACCTCGTCCTCGGCATGGAGGAACAAGGCGTAATCGTAGCCGGTCTTGCGGCCGATCCGGACCGCATCGTCTCCGAGCGTCCAGTCGAGGCCCAAACGTCGCTTCGTCGGGAGCGTGTTGCCGAGATACTTGTGCTCGACGATCGACTGGTCGACCGCGAAGTTCAGCCGCTCGAGGTCGGCCAATTCCTGCTCAGTCACCCCCGGCAGCTCGTTGCGACGCTCGACGATGGTGATGTTGCCGCCGCGCGCGGCCTGCTGCGCCCGAAGCGCCTCGATGATCCTGGCGCGAGCCTGCGCCGTCCAGTCGGCGCGCGGCTCGACCATGCCGCCGGTGGTCAGCGATCCAACGGTGACGTCCGGCCTCAACACCAGCAGCTTGTAGTCGCCGCTTGGCGGGCTGAACTCGACATCGGCATATTGGCGCGTCTGGACGCAGCCGGCCACGCCCATACTTACCGCAACGACAGCGGCGATACCCCGTCTAAGCACTACCGGCCCTCTCTTCCGGGACGCGAACGCCCGTCCCCAGGAAAGCAGCCCGATACTGCCTCAGCAATCAGCGGAAGAAAAGGCCGTAATCTGAAACGGTTACGGAGCCGTACATTGTGCCCCCGGAACATCAGTGAGGCAGTGGCCGTCGACCGATCCGGCCTGCAGCTGCAGACCGATCTGGCTGGCCAGGGTCGGCATGATGTCGACCGTGTCGATTGAATGCTCGATGGTCCTTCCGGTCGTGCCCGGACGCCAGAAGATGATCGGCACCCGGCGATCATAATCCCAGACGCTGCCGTGCGTGGCGACAGAACCGCTGGTGTTGGCGATCGGCGTCACGTCCTTCTTGAGAACGACTACGAAGTCGCCTGACCGGCCGGCATAGTAGCTGGCACGGGAGCGCTGGATGATCGACCATTTGTCAGGTGCCGTGGTCGCCAGCGGAGTCGCGGCAAGCTGCTCGCCCGTAAACACCGCTTCGACCTCTGGATGGGCCCGGTAGGTCGCCACGGCTGCAGCGAGCAAGCGCTTCTGGTCGGCGGCGGAGAGCCGGCGATCGACATAGATGTCACCGAAGGGGCTGTCGCCGAGCAGCCCTGGCCCTTGCAGGCCGAGTTGAGCGACTAGCTTCTTCCCCATGGTTGCAGGGCTGAGCGCCGGGTCCACACGAATCGCGTGAGCAACGCCGGCGAGCCGCTCGCGCTCGGGTACGTCCTTGCCACCATGATCAGCCGTGAGCGTAATCGAATAGTCGAGCCCGCGGCTGTCGAGCAGCGCGAGGAAGTCGCCAAGCTCGCGGTCCAGCTCGATCAGCTGGAGGCACATCTCCTCGCCCTCGGTGCCGTAGGCGTGTCCAACGTAGTCGGTTGCCGAGAGGCTGACGGAGAGCAGGTCGGGTGCCGAGCCGCGGCCAAGTTTCATCTCATCGACCAAACCGGCAGCCAGCGCCAGCGTGCTGCCGTCGATCTCGGGCGAGGCACGGAAGGCGGTCAGGTCTCCTGCCGCCCGGGCGAACTGGCCAGTGCCTACCGCCTTGCCACTGCTTTCCATCGTGACCGGTCGAGCCTTGCCCTGGCAGTAAGGCGTGGATTGCAGCGCCGGCCGCGGCTGGGCGAGCGCGGCCGCAAGAGCCGTCTGGAACCGCGCGACCACCTGCGGAACGGGAGCGGCGGCCAGGTCGGTCGTGAACCCCTTGCCGTTCCAGTACCAGCGCTGGTCGGCGACATGACCGCTCATCATCACGGCCGAGCGGTCCTTGCCCGAAACGGCAACGTTGCGGCTAGCTGGCCAGCGCTTCTTCATCAGCTCGCCGAGCGTCGGCACCAGCAGGTGCTTCGGCGAAACCTTGTAGCTGGACGAACTGGTGCCCGGCTGCGTCTCGTCTTCGGCGCAGTAAACGGTCTTGTCGGCGCGGGCGATGGACTGGTCGACCCAATTGTTAGTGACGATCCCCGTGCGTGCCGGATGGTCGCCGGTCAGCAGCGTCGAATGTCCGGGGCAGGTCTCCGTGACGGCGTGGGCCTGGTAGCCGTTGCGGAATACCGTGCCGCTCGCCAAGCGCGCCAGCCCGCCGCTGAACTGCGGACGGTACTCGTCGAACAGGTCGGCCGAGAACTGGTCGATCGAGACGACGACGAGGAGCTTGGGCGGTGAGGGCGACTGGGCCGGCGCCTGTGAGGCCAACACGACCGCAGCAGCAGCGGCAATCAACTTACGCATGCACCTTCCCCAATCCACCTCTCCCTCTCGCCTGGAAGAAGGTCGACCCCCGATCAAGTCCGGCGTGAACGATTTGATCAGCCGAGCTTTGCCCGCAGCCGCTCGTTGACGACCTGCGGATTGGCCTTGCCGGCCATGGCCTTCATTGTCTGGCCAACGAAGAAGCCGAACAGCTGCTGCTTGCCCGCCTTGTACTGCTCGACCTTGTCGGCGTTGGCGGCGAGGATCTTGTCGATCTCGGCATCGATCGCGCCGGTGTCGCTGGTCTGCTTGAGCCCCTCGCGTTCGACGATCACGTCCGCTGGGTCGCCGCTGTCCAGCATCTTCTCGAACACCGTCTTGGCGATCGTGCCGCTGATCGTGCCGTCGCTGACGAGCTTCAGAAGGCCGGCCGCGTGAGCGGGAGACACGGGGCTCTCGGCTATGGAGACGCCAAGGCGGTTGAGGGCGCCGAACAACTCGGCCACGACCCAGTTGGAGGCCTGCTTCGGATCGACGTCGTTTGCCAGCAGCGCGTCGAACCAACCCGCCGTCTCGACCTCGGCGGTCAGGACCGACGCGTTGTAGGGCGAGATGCCCATCAGCTCATAGCGCTTGCGCTTGGCGTCCGGCAGTTCCGGGATCGACTTGCGGCAATCCTCGAGGAACGCCTCGTCGAGCTCCAACGGGAGCAGGTCGGGATCCGGGAAGTAGCGGTAGTCGTGCGCGTCTTCCTTCGAGCGGAGCGAGCGGGTGACCCCCTTGTCCGGATCGAACAGGCGCGTTTCCTGGGCAACCCCGCCGCCGCTCTCGATCAGCTCGACCTGGCGCCTGGCCTCATGCTCGATGACCTGCATGACGAAGCGGACCGAGTTGACGTTCTTTGTCTCTGTCCGGGTGCCGAACTCGTCCCCGGGCTTGCGCACGCTGACGTTGACGTCGGCGCGCATGGAGCCCTCTTCCATGTTGCCGTCGCACGATCCGACGTACCGCAGGATGGAGCGCAGCTTCCGGAGGTAAGCCCCTGCTTCCGCTGGAGAACGCATGTCCGGCCGCGACACGATCTCCATCAGCGCGACGCCGCAGCGATTGAGGTCGACGTAGCTCATCGTCGGGTGCTGGTCGTGCATCAGCTTGCCCGCGTCCTGCTCGACGTGGATGCGCTCGATGCCGATGGTCTTAGCGCTGCTCTCGTCCTTTTCGTCGGCGAGCACCTCGATCGCGCCCTCTCCAACGAGCGGATAGTAGAGCTGGCTGATCTGATAGCCCTGCGGCAGGTCGGCGTAGAAGTAATTCTTGCGGTCGAAGCGGCTCCAGCGGTTGATCTTGGCGTCGAGCGCCATGCCGGTGCGAACCGCCTGTCGGATGCACTCGCGGTTCGGCACCGGGAGCATGCCCGGCATCGCTGCGTCGACGAGGCTCACCTGCGTGTTGGGTTCGGCCCCGAACGCCGTGGCAGCGCCGGAGAAGAGCTTCGCCTTGCTGGCGGTGATCTGGGCGTGGACCTCAAGGCCGATCACGACCTCCCACTCGCCCGTGTCGCCCTTGATTCGGAAAGGAGCGCCTGCGTCAGCCATCGTTACCACCACTTCTCGGGCCGCGCCGTGAAGCCCGCCCGTTCTTCGATCGCGAGACCCGCGTTCAGCACGGTCTGTTCATCCAGTTCGTTGCCGATCAGGTGCAGGCCGAGCGGAAGGCCCTGCTCGTCCAGTCCACCCGGAACGCTCATCGCCGGCAGGCCAGCGAGACTTGCGGGCACGGCGAACACGTCGTTGAGGTACATGGCAAGCGGATCGGTCGTCTCGCCAATTCCGAACGCGGCTGACGGCGCTGTCGGCGTTAGGATCACGTCACATTGCTCGAAGGCTCGTGCGAAGTCCTGCTTGATGAGCGCGCGGACCTTCTGCGCCTTGGTGAAGTAGGCGTCGTAGAAGCCGGCGGATAGGACATAAGTGCCGATCATGATCCGGCGCTTCACCTCGGCGCCGAACCCCGCCTCGCGCGTAGCCTTGTACATGCCGTCGAGGCCGTCGCAGCCGCTCTCGCGGAGACCGTAGCGAACGCCGTCGTAGCGGGCGAGGTTCGACGAGGCCTCGGCCGGAGCGATGATGTAGTAGGTCGGCAGCGCGTACTTGGTGTGCGGAAGGCTGATCTCCACCGGCGTCGCACCGGCGTCCTTCAGCCATTCGATGCCGCGGTCCCACAGAGCATTGATCTCGGCGGGGACGCTGTCGATCCGATATTCCTTCGGAATGCCGACCCGCTTACCCCTGAGATCGCTCGACAATCCCGCCTCCCAGTTGGGCACAGGAAGATCGAGCGAGGTGGAGTCCTTGGGGTCGAAGCCTGCCATTGCCTCGAGCAAGATTGCGCAATCGCGAACGGTCTTCGCCATTGGCCCGGCCTGGTCGAGCGAGCTTGCGAAGGCGACAACGCCCCAGCGCGAACAGCGGCCGTAAGTCGGCTTGATGCCGGTAATGCCGACAAAGGCGGCTGGCTGGCGGATAGAGCCGCCAGTGTCGGTGCCGGTCACGCCTGGAGCAAGGTCGGCGGCAACTGCCGCGGCCGATCCGCCGGACGAACCGCCTGGCGTCAGGCCGACATTGCTGCCCTTCCGGCGCCAGGGGCTGATCACGGGGCCGTAGGCGCTGGTCTCGTTCGACGAGCCCATGGCGAACTCGTCCATGTTGAGCTTGCCGAGCATGCCCGCCCCTGCCTTGCGCAGATTGGCCGTAACGGTGCTTTCGTAAGGCGGCTTGAAGCCCTTGAGGATGTTGCTGCCAGCCGTCGTATCGACGCCACGTGTGGCGAACAGGTCCTTGATTCCGAGCGGAATGCCGGCGAGCGACGGCAGGTCGCCCGAGCCCCTCGCCTCGTCGGCCGCGTAGGCGGCCGCGAGCGCATCCTCTGGCGTCTCGACGGTGTAGGCATTCAGTGCCTTTGCCGCTGCTACCGCCGCATTGAAGCTCTCGGCGATCTCGCGCGCGGTGAACTCGCCCGAGCGGAAGCCGTCGCGGAGCTGCGCAATCGTCTTGGAGGTGATCTCGCTCATTCGATCACCTTCGGCACTGCAAAGAAGCCATGCTGCGCTTCGGGTGCGTTGGCGAGCACGGCTTCGCGGATATTTCCATCCGTGAT
Organism: Sphingomicrobium sp.; assembly: GCA_036392635.1. Lineage (GTDB taxonomy): Bacteria > Pseudomonadota > Alphaproteobacteria > Sphingomonadales > Sphingomonadaceae > Sphingomicrobium. Next base: position 6,150 of record DASVXN010000056.1, read on the forward strand.
CTGGTCTTCGCGGAGGCGCAGCTTCTGCTCGATCACTGCGGTCAGCGGCTCCACGCCGTCGGTGTTGACCTCAGCGAGCTGCTCGACCCAGCCAAGGATGTTGTTGAGTTCGGGCACGAGCGCGTCGATCTCGGCATCGCTCATGCCGATGCGCGCGAGTTTCGCGATGTGGCGAACCTGTTCAGAAGATACGGACATTGCCGGCGCGGATAGCGGCGGGGTCCGCCAGCGGCAAGCGCGTCAGGCGGCTGTCGGCATTGGAGCAGCTAAGTTAGGCGGCGTAAGCGAGCCTACGCTTCTCACGCCTGACGGCGACGCCGATCGCGCCAAAGCCGAGCAACATCATCAGCCAGGTCGCAGGCTCCGGCACGCCCCCAGGCGAATAGGTGTACGTCAGGGTGTAGCTGGCGTTGCGCAGGATTGCCGGTCCGGGGTTCGCATAAGAGAAGACCAGATTGGTCGAAGTGTCCACGATCTCGGCCAAGGTGGGGACGATCTCTGCATCCCCAGTTACGCAGACTCCGCTGCTTGGCGCGCGGAAGATGTTGCACAAGGTGGAGCCGGTGAAGGTCGCGAACAGCGAGGCGTCCAGGTTGAAGGTCGCAGATCCGGTTGCCG
>DASVXN010000057.1:0-5188 GCA_036392635.1 Sphingomicrobium sp.
TCATGGCAGCGATCGGCGTGATCGCGCTGACCAGCCTCTACCAGCTGATCTGGCTCAGGTCCGTCGCTTACTGAGCGACGGCGGCGCTGGGCACGTAGCCAACCCGGCGATCCTCGCCGGCATATCCCCAGGCCCAGCCGAGTCTGTCGTCGAGCAGTGCGAACCGCTCGCCTGATTGGAGCTGGCGAACATCCGCTTCATCTTCGCCTGGCGCGTCGCGGAGAGGCGCGGCCACGACGATGCGGCGCTCCAACGGCTCGGCATAGTGCGACGCGATCACTCGTCCCGCGAGCGCGACGTCGGCGAGGTCCTTGCGGAAGGCGTGATAATCAGGGTCCGGCAGGTTCGAAGGGCCGGAAAGCGCAGCACCGCCCTCAGCGCTGGTGGGCGTAGGCTGGGGCCTGGCCGATGATGGGCCGGTGGGCCGCGGAGCCGTTGTCGCCCTCACGGAGGTTGCGCTTGAAGCCTTCAAGAAAATCTGCCCCGTTGCTGGTGCGGACCACGAACACGTTTCGGCGGTCGTCCTGGTCCCGTTCGCGGCGCAGATAGCCGAGCGCGCCCAGCGTGTTCAAGGCGCGAGTGACGACCGGTTTCGAAACGCCAAGGACCCGCGCCAACCCTCGAACCGTGTGCGGTCCGGGGGTCAGGTAGACCAGCATCAGCAGTGCCATTTGCCGGTTCGTCAGGTCCGGCTCGCCCGAACGGACATAGGCAATCAGCGCCTTCATCCACCCGGTAAGCGATACCTCGCCCATGCCGATAAACTCCAATTACGGTGCCGCGTAGCTTGGCGAAGTAAACCGGTAAGGAGGCGAAATGTTGCAGTGCCGTGACCTTAAAAACCTCAAATTTTCGCCAATGCTGATTTCAGCTTTGTAAGTAGCGCTTCTTCAACAAAGCGAAAATCGCGCGCAAACCGAGCGCTTCTCCGCCCTTCGGACGGCCGGGTTTTGCTGCGTCCCGCCACGCGTAGGTGTCGAGGTGCGCCCAGGTCCGCCCTTCGGGAACAAAGCGCTTCAGGAACATTGCTGCGACGATGGCTCCGGCCATCGGGCTGTTCGCGGCATTCGCCATATCGGCGACGTCGCTCTTCAGCATCTCGTCATAGGGGTCCCACAGCGGCATCCGCCAGAGGGGGTCGTCGACATTGGCGGCGGCGGCCGCGGCTTCGGCGGCGAGCTCGTCATTGTTGGAGAAGAAGGCGGGGAGATCGGGTCCGAGCGCGACCCTCGCAGCGCCGGTGAGCGTCGCGAAGTCGACGATCAGCTCGGCCTTGTCCTCGACGGCCTTGGCGAGGGCGTCGGCGAGGATGAGACGGCCTTCCGCGTCGGTGTTGTCGATCTCGACGAAGAGGCCCTGGCGCGACTTGATGATGTCCCCCGGCCGGAAAGCGTCGGCCGACACGGCGTTCTCGACTGCGGGGATCAGCAGGTGGAGGTGAACCGGCAGCTTGGCAGCCATGACCAGCCGCGCGAGCGCCAGCGCATGGGCAGCCCCGCCCATGTCCTTTTTCATCAGACGCATGCCGCTTGCCGGCTTGAGGTCGAGCCCGCCGCTGTCGAAGCACACGCCCTTGCCGACGATTGCCAGCCGCGGGTCGCCGGGATTGCCCCACTCGAGCTCGATGAGCCGTGGAGCCCGCGCTTGCGACGCGGCTCTGCCTACCGCGGCGATCAACGGATAGCCGCGCACCAACTCCTGCCCGGTGGTCACCTGGACCTTGGCGGCGAGGTCGGTCGCGGTTCTTCGTACCGCTTCCTCCAGTTCTGCGGGTCCGAGGTCGCCAGCCGGCGTGTTGACGAGATCGCGGACGAGCGCCGTGGCTTCTGCGAGCCGCACGGTCGTATCGACGCTTGCGGCATCCTGCGTCAGGAGAATGCGAGGGCCCTCGTCGGCCTGCTCCTTCCTGGAGCGGAAGTCGTCGAAGCGATGCTGGGCGAGCAGCCAGCCGAGCGCGGCCCCACCCGGTTCGCCCTGCGCAAGCTTGTAGGCGCCAGCCGGCAGGTTCTCCGCAAGTTTTGCCAGGCACCACGGCGACAGCCGGTCTGCTACCTTCACGGTGCTGACGACTTCGAAGTCGCCGCCGCGCGGCAGGATGACGAATGCGAAGGGCGACTTGACGTCGAAGCGCTGCGCTTCGATTAGGGAGCGATCTTCCGGCGAGCGCCTCTTCAGCCAGTCGTCGAAGCCGTTTTTGTCCACCAGGTGGATGAGGCGGGCCTTCTGCCCTCGATCGACGGCAAGCAGCGGTGTGAAATCAGTCATGCGACGCGGTCTAGGCGCGACCATTCAGCCGCGCCAGTTTGCGAATGGGTTGAACTGGACCGCTTAAGGCGGGCTGTTCGGGTTGCCGGTGGCAGCTTCGCGGCCGCCATCGTCCGTCGCCGCGAAGGCAACTGCGATGAGGCCGAACCAGAGCGCGATCGGCAGCAGCTCACCAAATGCGACACCACCCGCTGCAGCGATCGCGGGTGGCGGCGGCGCTACGTCGGTCGGCTGGACCGCAGGGGCGGCGCTTCCGAGCACGCTTGCGGTGGAAGGGCTGAGAGCTGTGAGCATGACCCACGCATTGGGCGCCTCGTATCCGGTTGCGGCGGTCGCGGGGGTCGAATTGGCGGCAGCGGCGGACGTCGAGCTTGCGACAAGGCCGATGGCCGAGCCGACCGCTATGACCTTCTTCACTGCTGCACGCATAGAGACACTCCTCGCGGTCGAGCTTGACCCGCATTTACAACCAGTATCGATCTTCTTCCGTCCGCGATAGGACGGAAGCGCCGAAAGGCGCGGTTTTCCTGACCTTCGCCGTTTTAGGGCAACAGTGTCACCGAAGCCTTAAACCCGTCGGCAGAGCCTGAATGAACCGTGGGACTATGGTCGAGCACACACGCGCTTGGGGGGGTGAACCAGACAGGGGTAGCCCCAATGAGGAAACTGAGCCTTGCACTAGCTCTCTTGCCCATCATCGTCAGCTCGCCGGCCGTTGCGGCCAGCGTTGTCGATAGTGCGGGCGACATCATCCCAAGCTTCGTCGGGACCGCGACCCCCGACTTGGACGTCACGAACTTCGCCGTCAGCCTGAACCCGGCCGCAACTGTTTTCACGCTCGGCGCGACGTTTGCCGGCGACATCGATCCCGCAATGGCCGGTTTCTACGTCATTGGCGTGAACACGGGCCGCGGGGCGGCGGCGCCGTTCGTCACCATCGGCGAGCCGAACGTCACGTTCGACCAGGTGATAGTCGTGCAGAAGAACGGCACTGCCACCGTCAGCGGCAATGCACTCAGCGTCGTGATTGCCGGCAACGAGTTCATCGTCACCGTGCCCGTGTCCCTGCTGCCCTCGACGGGCGCGATTCCGCAGAATTACGGTTTTAACCTGTGGCCGCGGGCGGGCTCGACGGTGACCGGCAACAGCCAGATCACGGACTTCGCGCCCGATAATGCGCTACTGGCCGCCAGCGGGCTGCTGCCGGCTGTGCCGGAGCCGGCGACATGGGCAATGATGCTGCTGGGCTTCGCTGGCATCGGCACCGCGATGCGGTTCAGGCGGGACCGAAGATCGCGGCCGCTTGCGCAGCTCGCCTAGCGCCTAGAGCGGGACGCCGTAGAGGTCGTGCTCGTCGGCGTCCTCGACACGAACGAGGGCGAGGTCGCCTGGAGCGAGGCCTCCCGCATCGCGCAGGTGGACCTCGCCGTCGATCTCCGGCGCGTCGGCCTTCGAGCGGCCGGTTGCACCGCCCGTGTCCGGATCGACGGCATCGATCAGGACATCGATATCCGTGCCGATCTTGGCCTCAAGCTTCTCAGCCGAGATCCGCGCTGAGAGCGCCATGATCGCTTCGTAGCGCTCCTGCTTCGCGTCTTCATGGACCTGCTGGTCCATCGTCGTTGCGGGCGCGCCCTCGACGGACTCGAACTTGAAGGCTCCGACGCGGTCAAGCCGCGCTTCCTCAAGCCAGGCGAGGAGATAGGCGAAGTCCTCCTCCGTCTCGCCGGGGAAGCCGACGACGAACGACGAGCGGATCGCGAGGTCCGGCACCTGATCTCGCCATGAGCGAATGCGCTGCAGCACCTTCGCATCATTGGCCGGGCGCCGCATGCGCCTCAGGACATCCGGGCTCGCGTGCTGGAAGGGGATGTCGAGATAAGGGAGGATCAGGCCCTCGGCCATCAGCGGCATGACGCTGTCGACGTGTGGGTATGGGTAGACGTAGTGGAGCCGCACCCAGGCGCCGAGCTTGCCCAGCTCGCGCGAAAGATCGGTCATGTGCGCGCGGACTTCCTCGCCCTTCCAGGGCCAAGGCTTATGACGAATGTCGACGCCGTAGGCCGACGTGTCCTGGCTGATGACCAGCAATTCCTTCGTGCCCGCTGCGACCAGCTTCTCCGCCTCGCGCAAAATCGCGTCAGGACGCCGGCTGACCAGGTCGCCGCGCAGTTGCGGGATGATGCAGAAGGCGCAGCGGTGATTGCAGCCCTCGGATATCTTCAGATAGCTGTAGTGGCGCGGCGTGAGCTTGAGGCCCGCCTCGGGCACGAGGTCGAAGAACGGCGACGGCACCGGCGGAGCGACCTCATGGACCGCGGCCACGACCTGCTCATACTCATGGGCGCCGGTAATCGCGAGGACGTCGGGAAAGCGTTCGCGGATGACCTCGGCTTCCTTGCCCATGCAGCCGGTGACGACCACTCGGCCGTTCTCGGCGATGGCTTCGCCGATAGCCTCGAGGCTCTCTGCCTTAGCGCTGTCGAGGAAGCCGCATGTGTTGACCAGCACCACGTCGGCGCCGGCGTAATCGGGCGACATGTCGTAGCCGTCGGAGCGCAGTTTGGTCATGATCCGCTCGCTGTCGACCAGGTTCTTGGGACAGCCGAGGGAGACCAGCCCGACGCGCGGGGGCTTGGGGAGAGTTGTGACGTTCATCGGAAGGGCCGCGCCAATATAGTGATTTTGGGGCGAAAACTAGGCCGTCGGCTGAACGCTTGTTCATGGTAGCTAAGCACGGCTAAGGGCGGCGGTTCGGCGGCTCGCCTTTCGGCAGGCTCAGAACGAGGAGTAAGCATGCGTATCGCGATGATCGGCACCGGTTATGTGGGGCTCGTGTCCGGCGCCTGCTTCGCGGACTTCGGTCATCAGGTGTGCTGCGTCGACAAGGACGCATCCAAGATCAACGGGCTTAACAATGGCG
>DASVXN010000058.1:0-4476 GCA_036392635.1 Sphingomicrobium sp.
GCCGCGCGCAACGGTGCGCACGCTCTTCGAGTTCGGCACGCCGCCGAAGATCACGCCGACGGAGAGGCGCATGAACTTGCCATAGGCCTCGGCGCTGGCCGCGATCTGCGAGGCGAGTTCACGGGTAGGAGCGAGGACGAGCATGCGGACGATCTTGTCGGCGCCGTGCTTGGTGCGACTGAAGACGAGGGCCCGTTCGACCGGCTCGGCCTTCAGGTACATGGCGAGGAGGGCCGTCTTCTCGCCCTGGTTCACCATGGTGACGGTCTGGTCGATGCGCTGGACGGTCGTCGCCGCCGGCGTCACCGAGACCTCGGCCGGGTTGGTGAGATACTTGTCCGCGAGTTCCTTGATCGCCCTCGGCATGGTGGCCGAGAAGAACAGCGTCTGGCGCTTGGGCGGGACCAAAGCGACGATGCGCTTCAGCGCGTGGATGAAGCCAAGGTCGAGCATCTGGTCAGCCTCGTCGAGGACGAGAATCTCGAGCTCGCGCAAGGAGAGCGCGCGCTGATCGACCAAGTCGAGCAGGCGGCCGGGCGTGGCGACGAGCACGTCGAGGCCGCGCGCAACGGTGCGCACGCTCTTCGAGTTCGGCACGCCGCCGAAGATCACGCCGACGGAGAGGCGCATGAACTTGCCATAGGCTTCGGCGCTGGCCGCGATCTGCGAGGCGAGTTCACGGGTAGGAGCGAGGACGAGCATGCGGATCTGGCCGGGCTTCGGAATCTGGCGGTTGGCCGCGAGGCGGTCGAGCGAGGGCAGCATGAACGCCGCCGTCTTCCCGGTGCCGGTCTGGGCGATGCCCAGCAGGTCGCGGCCGGTGAGGACCGTCGGAATGGCCTGTGTCTGGATCGGCGTCGCCTTGGAATAATCCTTGGCGGCGAGCGCATCGAGCAGGGGCTTGGAAAGCCCAAGGGATTGGAATGACATTGAGATTACTTCCACAACAATAGCTGCCCGGCGCGAAGATCGCGCCCGGCGAGCGGGAAAATCAGAACCCCGCGTGATGTGGAGAACTTTGGTCGATCGAGGCGCGGGCCGGTACCGCCGAAGCGTTGAACCGATCACGCCGCTTGTAGAAAGCGCCTCGTGCTGCGGTGCGATATAGGGAAGGTTGCTGAAAAGTCCACCTGTGCCGTCAGGCGGCGGTGACGTGGCCCGGCTGGACATGGAGACGCGAGGCCTCGCCGATGCCGTCGAAAAGGTTCGCTTCGGTGGCTGTCATCCACACTTGGCCACGGCGTTCGAGGCGGGCGAACAAGGCCGCACGGCGCTTCGGATCAAGGTGGGCGGCGACCTCGTCGAGAAGCAGGATCGGCGGCTGGCCGCGGCGCTCGGTGACGAGGTCGGCGTGGGCCAGGACGAGGCCGAGCAGAAGCGCCTTCTGCTCGCCGGTGGAGGATCGGGCGGCGGGCATCTGCTTGGCACGATGGAGGACGGCGAGGTCCTGCCGGTGCGGCCCTTCGGTCGCGCGGCCGGCGGCGGCATCGCGGGAGCGGTTGGCCCTGAGGGTCGCGGCGAGGTCGCCTTCCGTCCAGCCTTCGTGCGCGATTTCGGCGCGCGCAAACGCGTCCTCCGGCGCGGCGGCGAGCTTCTGGTCGAGCTCGGCCGCGGTCCGGGCTCGGGCACCGGCAATCTCCGCTCCATGCTCGGCCATCGCCAGTTCGAGCGAAACGAGCCAGGATTCATCCCACTGCTCTTCCGCGAGGAGCTTGGTGCGCGAGCGCATCGCCGCTTCGTAACGGGAGGTGTGGTGGGCGTGGGCGGGCTGCAGGGCGAGCACCAGCCGGTCGAGGAAGCGGCGGCGGTCGCCCGCGCTTCCGGCAAACAGGCGGTCCATGGCCGGGGTGAGCCAGAGGACTGCGAGCCATTCGGAGAGGCTGTTCACGGACGCGGCTGCGCCGTTGACGCGCACTTGGCGGCGCTCCGGCGCGGCCGGCAGCGTGCCCGTTCCGATGTCCGTGTCGCCGAGCTGCGCGGCGACTGCCCAGGCGCCGGAACCCCCTTGCCGAGCCATTTCCGACAGCGCGCTGCCGCGGAGGCCGCGGCCGGGGGTAAGCATCGAAACGGCTTCGAGGAGGTTGGTCTTGCCGGCGCCATTCTCGCCGAACAGCAGGACAAAGCCGGGTCCAACCTCAAGGCTGGTCGAGGCATAGGAGCGGAAGTCGGTGAGGGTCAGGCGGCTGACGGGCACGGCGGCGGTCTAGCGGTTATTGTTCGCGGCGGTCGATGACTTCGTAGTGAGCGGCTCGCTGATCGAAGCACTTGAGGACAGCCCGAGCCGCAGCGGGGACGTGGCTGACGGCGTAATCCTCGCCGACGAATGCGACGATCGCTTCAAGGCTGTCGAACCACATCAGGGTCTGGAATTCGACTTCGTTCCCAAGCTCACGACGCATCAGGTCGATGTGGCGGAAGCCGGGAATGTTCCGCGCCTCAATGGCGGGGATGACCTCGGTGTGGACGATGCGCTGATAGGAATCTGCATTCTCCGGCGTGGTCCAGCCGCGCCAGAGACGGCAGATCATCAGACGCGCATCGGCATCAGCACGTAGAGCGCGTTGGACTTGTCATTCTCGCGCAGCAGCGTCGGGGCAGCTGCGTCAGCGAGGTGGACCTCGACCGTGTCGCCGTCGATCTCGCCGAGGATGTCGAGGAGGTAGCGGGCGTTGAAGCCGATCTCGAGGCCGTCGGCGCCGTAATCTGCGGGGACTTCCTCAGTGGCGACGCCGTTCTCGGGCGAGGTGACGGAGAGGGTCACGCGGTCGCGGTCGACGCTCATCTTCACTGCGCGGGTCTTCTCCGACGCGATGGTCGAGACGCGGTCGACGCCCTGGCTGAAGCTCTTCGGGTCGAGCTTCAGGAGCTTGTCGTTGGCGGTCGGGATCACGCGGTTGTAGTCGGGGAAGGTGCCGTCGATCAGCTTGCTGGTGAGGATCGCGCTCCCAAGGCCGAAGCGGACCTTGGTCGAGGAGAGCGAGATCTCCACGGTGCCCTCGACCTCTTCGAGGAGGCGGTAGAGCTCGGTGACGGCTTTCCGGGGGACGATCACGTCCGGCATGCCTTCGGCCCCATCCGGCCGGGCGACGGTGACGCGGGCGAGGCGGTGGCCGTCGGTTGCGGCGGCGCGCAGCTGGTCGTCCACGACGTGGAAGAAGATGCCCATGAGATAGTAGCGGGTCTCTTCGCTCGAGATGGCGAAGCGCGTCTTCTCGATGACCTGGCGGAGCGTCGCGGCGGGCAGTTCGAAGCGGGTCGGCAAGTCGCCCTCGGCGATCACCGGGAAGTCGTCGCGGGGAAGCGTCGAGAGATTGAAGCGGGCCCGGCCGGCAACGACCTGCATCTTGCCCTCGGCGGCGGTCAGCTCGACCTGGCTGCCCTCCGGAAGCTTGCGGACGATGTCGAAGAAGGTGTGCGCGGAGACGGTGGTCGCGCCCGGCTGGCTGACGTTGGCCTGCACCGTCTCGTCGACCTGAAGGTCGAGGTCGGTCGCCATCAGCCGGAGCGAGCCGTCTTCCTTGGCTTCCATCAGGACGTTGGAGAGGATCGGGATCGTGTTCCGCCGCTCCACGACCGACTGGACGTGGCCCAGGGTCTTCAGGAGGGTCGCCCGCTCGATCGTCGCTTTCATCTTGCTACAGCCCCATCATCCGCACTGCGAGACAGCACTATAGCGAGCCGTTTGCAGCGCGGAAGGAAAATGATGCGCGAAGCCTATCTGGTGGATAGCTCTTTGCGCAATCGCAGCATGTAGCGGTTATCGACCCTTCTTCTGGCCCACAGAAGTAGCCGATCCCGGTTTCGCCGGCATCAGCAGCGCGTCGATGCGGTGCACCACACCATTGGTGTACTGCTCGTTCGGCGCGGTGATCGTCGCCTTGTGGCCTGCCGCATCGGTCAGGACGGTCTTCCCGCCCTCCCGAGTGGCCGTCAGCGTTCCGCCGCCCATGGTCGCGAGCTTGGTCGAGCCATTGTGGTTCTCGATCGCCTTGTCGATGTCGGTGACCATGACGGTGCCGGGCAGGATGAGGTTGGCGAGGACGCCGGTGATCTGGCTGCGGTTCTGCGGCGTCGGGTCGAAGCTTCCCGGCGGTGCAGCATTGAACGCGGCGTCGTCGGGAACGAAGACCGTATAGGGGCCCGGGCCGCCAAGCGTCTGATCGAGGCCTGCGGCTTTGGCGGCCGCCATGAACCGGCTCGCCGAGGCCATGCCGGCGGCGATGGTCTTCGTCCCGGCGATCTTCTGCGCTTTCCTGGTCTGCGCCTGTGGCGGACCGGCGTTCTTGTTACGCTCATCGCTCTCGTTGCAGGCGGTGGTGGCGAGCAGCGCGGCTGCCGCGGCTCCAAGCGCCAGCATGGGGGTCTTCATGACCTCGCTCTCCTTATTCGTTCTTGATGCGAAATGGCCCGCCGCGGTTCAGGTTCCGCGCCGGGCCACAAGGCTCAGGTGAGGAGCGATGCGACGATCGCGGTGAC
>DASVXN010000059.1:0-2942 GCA_036392635.1 Sphingomicrobium sp.
GCCAGAGCCAGTCGAGCGGCGGTAGCGGCGACACGCTGACGGCCGATCAGGGGTCCAGCAGCACGGGCCAGAGCGGCGGCCTCGGCACCGGCGGTTCGGCTGGCGGCTCGACGGGCGAAGGCTTTATCGGCTCGCAGGGAACCGGCTCCGACGACTACCTGCAGGATGGCGGCCAGGGTGGGTTGTCGGGCGATGCCAGCGGCTCGTCGAACAGCTCGACCACGGGCGCCTCGTCAGCCGGCACGACCGGCGGCTCCGACTTCGCCAGTCAGGGCCGCGGCGCGCTCGACGAAGATGACGATGAATCCAGTTCCGGCTCGGGCGGCGGCTTCACAGGCGGCGGCTCCGGCGGGTCAGGAAGCTCCGGCGGCGGCGGCTCTTTCTAAGAGACGCTTTCGCCCAAAGAACAGCGCCGCGTTCCTTCGGGAGCGCGGCGCTTTTCTATGCGGCAAGCTTTGCAAGCAATGCCGTCTCCCGTTCCAGCCAGGGCTTGAAGCTCGGGCGCGCCAGGATCGAGTCGACATAAGCGAACACGCGGCCGTGCCGGGCGTGGTCACGTTCGCAACGCAGGTGGCCCAAGTTCGCGAAAGGGCTGGCAATTGCGATATCTGCGAGCGTCAGGCTGCTGCCGACCAGGAACCCGCCGGGGTCGGGCACCACTGTCTCCAGATAGTCGAGCAGCAGCGGCATCTCCTGGGTCTCGGCCGTCCGGGCAATCTCCTCGTCTCCCGCTTTGCCGAGGAAAACGGGAGCAACGATACGGTTGTAGAACATCTTCGCCCCGCAGGACGTCAGAACCGTGTCGGCATATTCTTCGAACCACATCACCTTGCCTCGCGCCTCCGGCTCAGCAGGGATCAGAGCAGGCTCAGCGAAGCGCGCCTCGAGGTAAGCAATGATCGCGCTTGAGTCGGCCAGCGTAAAGTCGCCGTCGCGGAAGGCGGGCATTTTCTTGAGCGGACTAGCCTCGAGGAACTCGTCGCTCGGCTGGCCCGGAGCGCTCCCCGTCGGCTTCAGTTCAAGCTCGATGCCCTTCTCGGCGGCATAGGCGAGAACCTTGCGCACATAAGGCGACAGCGACGACCCGTAGAGTATCATGGCCGAACTCCTCTCCCAGAGCGGCGAGCGGCGGACATCTCGCGCGGCTCACCCGTTGACGTGGCAATAATCGTAGGAGTGACAGCGATGCGCAGCAACAGTGGCAAGGACGAAGCCCGCAACAACCTGCATGATCCGACGCTACGCGACCGCGACCTGGGCCGTGGAGACACCGAGACGGCAACGAAGAAACCCACCGCGCCCGCGGATCACCGCACCGGACGCAAGGACTAGCGCAGGCGGTAGTAGTCGGCGACGCGGTCGAGCGCGAGCGTCAGGACGAGTTTGCCGGCACGTGCCGGCCAGCCGAGGGCCGTTTCCGCGTCGCGCATGCCCTCACCCGCACAGACGATGCGCCAGAGGATGTCGGACAGTCCCGGGCCAGCCGCAGCCACGGCTCCGTCGAAACGGCGCTTGGCGTCGATCTGGGTGCCCGTGAGGTCGGGCTGATTTCCCGGTCCGCCGCGGCCGTGTGCGACGGGCGCGGCGTCCCATGCCATGGTGACGCGCGGGGCGAGTTGAGCGCGCTCCCAATCTGACCGAATCCGCTCACCGGCGTCGAACTGGCGGCGAGTCACAAGTCCTCGGGCGAAGAGCCAGCCGAGGGGGGACTCTGCGGCGTTGACCGTGACCGATCGCATGGGCTTCGCTTGGGCCCGAGCGCCGCACACCCTTCCCTGCTCCAAGCCGCGTTCGACCAGCAGCCTCTGCTTGGCTTGCGTCATCCTGATTCTCCCATGCTGCCGAGTCGACGCGTGCTTGCCACAGAGGCAAAACTGTAGGACACCCTGAAAACCATATTGGTTCGTTAGATTGGAAGGCGGGGGGTATGATTACGCGCATCCGGGAAGTGCGCCGCGCGCGCGGGATGACGCTTGACGATGTGGCCCGCCAGTGCAGCCCACCGACCACGGCGCAAACGATCGGGAGGCTCGAGACCGGCACTCGGACGGTGTCGATCGGTTGGCTGAACCGGATTGCCGCTGCGCTGGGAGTCGAGGCGCAGGACCTTGTTGCCGCGGGGGATGCCTCGGAGCTCAAGGTCGCCGCCATCGTCGGCCCAGGCGGAGCGCTCGCGCCGAGGAAGAATGCCATCGTCGTTGCGCCACGGCCGGTCGATGGGCAGATCGCCCTTCTCGTTGCGGGAAGCGTGGGCGATTACCGCGCTGGCGACGAGCTTTGGTGCGACACGCTGGAGGCTGAGGATTACGGGCGCGCTCTCAACCGGGACGTGCTCGTGCCGCGCCCCGCGGGCCGGTTCCTGTTTGGCAGGCTCATCAACCGCGATGCGGAGAAGCTGCAGATCCTTCCGCTCGAAGCTGGAGGACGTCAGCAGGTCGTTTCCAACCCGCCGTGGATCGCGGTTGCATCAAGGTTGGTTCGCGGATTGTGAGGCGGGCGAGCTGCTGACGCTCTTCAACAGAATGGCCCGCGGTGGAAGTCCGCCGCGGGCCACGCCCCCCTAGCTCTGTTGATCCACCCCTAGGCAGAGAACCTGACCATCCGACAGCCGGTGCACGGCCGCTGTGCCGAAAGGAAACACAGCGAATCCGCCGACGTGAGTTCGGCGGATCACACGAGCCGCTCACCCTGGATGGATGTCGTCACATCGCTCCGCGTTAGCCGAGCAGCCAACGTATCTCCTGGCGCACCGTGTCGGTGGTGAGATTTCCCCTGCTGTCGCGAGCAGGGGTGAACAATGCGCGGCTTTGCAGGATCTGACAGCTCGCCTCGTCCAGCGTGCGAGAGCCGCTCGAGGAGGTCACGTCGCATGCGCCGACACGGCCCGTGACGCCGACCGTCAGCCGCACCATTACCGAACCCTGTTCTTTGCGTTCGAGCGC
>DASVXN010000060.1:0-2217 GCA_036392635.1 Sphingomicrobium sp.
CTCTCCGGCTGATCAGCCTGGACCAGGTCCTCTCGAAGCTGGGCCGGAGGCTCGGCCTCAAGCTGCGGGCCGTGCGCCTGTCGAACCCGCTCGCTGGCGTGGACGTGGACAAGCCCGCCGACCACACGCTCGTCGAGGCGATCCTGGCGGGCAAGGCATGAGCGATCTTGCGGTTTACGACATGGACCGAACCGTCACGCGGCGGGCGACCTACACCCCGTTCCTGCTGCACTGCGCGGTGCGGCGGGCGCCCTGGCGTCTGCTGTTCTTGCCCTTCGTGGCGCTGTCGATGCTCGCCTATGTCGTACGGCTGATCGACCGGGCGAAGCTCAAGGAGATCAACCATCATCTGCTGCTCGGGCGCAGGATTCACCCGCGCGAGCTCGACCCGCTGGTCGAAAGCTTCGCGGACAAGCAGGTGGCCAGCAACGTCCGTCCCGGAGCTCGCCGGGCGATCGCGCGTGACAAGGCCGAGGGGCGTCGGCTCGTTCTCGCAACGGCGTCGTACCGGCTCTATTCGGAGGCGATTGCGAGGCGCCTCGGGTTCGACGACGTGATCGCGACTGGCTCGGTGATCGGACTCGATGAGCGCGTGCACGCGAAGATCGCCGGCGAGAATTGCTACGGCCCGGCGAAAATGCGGATGATCGCCGACTGGGTCGACAAGTCCGGGCTCAAGGGCGCGCACGGGCACGTCCGTTTCTACTCGGACCATGTCTCCGACCAGCCCGCGTTCGAGTGGGCCGACGAGCCCGTGGCGGTGAACCCGCACGACAAGCTGCGCAAACTTGCGGAGCAGCGCCGCTGGAGCATCGAAGACTGGGGCTAGCGTTCGCTCCCCCGGCACTAACAGCCCGTCTGCGGGTTGGGGCCGGACCATGGCGACCAACCGGATGAAATTGGCAGAGCAGCAGCTGATCGAGTTCGATCATCAGGCTCACGTGCTATTCGAGCCGTACGCCGGGTCGCTGCCGGTGAAGGCGCTAGGTCTGTTCAGCAAGCTCGGCAACCAACCGGAGCTGCGCCTGCTGGCAGGCGGCCTGATGATTGCCGGGACCATGGCGGGCAACGATCGACTGGTCCTCGCGGGAGCCCGCATGATGATTGCTCACGAGGCGGCGACGGCGGCCAAGGACCTGATGAAGACGAAGGTCGACCGGACGCGGCCGCGGAGCGCCAACAGCCGCGAGGAGAAGAAGCCGAAGAAGGGCAATCACACGGCCAAGGAGATGACCAGCTTCCCCTCGGGCCACAGCGCCGGAGCAATTGCCGCGAGCCGCGCCTTCACCCGTGAGTTCCCCGAGTACGAGGCGGTGGCGATGGCCGCCGCAGGAGTCATTGCTGCGTCACAAGTGGTGCGCTGCGCTCACTACCCGACCGACGTGGCCGCCGGCATTGCCATCGGCTTGGCAGCGGAGGCGGCGACGGCGGCCGCATGGGATGCTGCGCGGATGAACGAGCGTAGCGCCGGGTAAACCGGACTTACCGGGCGCTTCTCTCCCGAGCCTTCAGACCGCGTTCAGCGCCTGCGCGAAGTCGGCGATGAGGTCGTCCGCATTCTCGACGCCGATCGAGATCCGCACGAGGTTCGGCGTGATGTCGAGTTGCTTCTTCCGCTCGTCGGGAACCGACAGGTGGGTCATCGCCGCGGGAGCACTGGCGAGCGTCTCGGTGCCGCCGAGGCTGACCGCGAGATTAGCGATCTGCAGCGTATCGAGGAACTTGAAGGCCTCCTCCTCGCCGCCCTTGAGGTAGAGCGAGAAGGTCGATCCGGCGCCGAGACAGTGGCGCTTGTAGATATCGGCCTGCCGCGAGCCCTCTTCCAGGAAGCCGAGGTAACCGATCTTCTCGACCTTGGGGTGGCTGCGGAGGAAGTCGCAGACCTTGGCGGCATTCTCGCCGGCGCGGGTCATGCGCAGCTCCAGCGTCTCGAGGCTGCGGAGAAGCATCCAGGCCGTGTTCGGGTCGCAGATGGTGCCGATGGTGTTCCGAAGCATCCGGATCTGGTTGATAAGGCCCTTCTCGCCGACGACCGCGCCCGCAACCAGGTCGCTGTGCCCACCAACATACTTGGTGAGGCTGTAGACCGAGAGGTCGGCGCCCTGCGCAAGCGGCTTGGCCCAGAGGGGGCCGAGGAAGGTGTTGTCGATGGCGATCGGCGGGCGCTCGCCGTCGCCGAAGGCGGCGTCGACTGACGCGCGAACGGCTTCGACGTCG
>DASVXN010000061.1:0-2782 GCA_036392635.1 Sphingomicrobium sp.
GCCGAAGGGGATTGCCGCCTCGAGCGCGGATGTTCCGGGATATTGCGGCGCTACTTTGGTGGGCCCGAACAGCACGGCTGAATTGGTGAGGATTGCGATGGCGAGCAGCGACCCAAGTCCAAAGCCCACTGTGCTCGTCACGCGATTGGTAAGCAGGTCCTTGGGCTTCCACCCATCCTCGATCCCGCCGGACGAGTAGAAATATGCCTCATAGGGGAACATGACGGCGGACAGGATCGCCACGCCGAAGTAGGCGAACTGCAGCATCTCCTTCGTGGTCAGTTCACGCGGCGCCTGGGGGATGAAGCCTTTGGCGACCTGGTCCCAAGGTGGGTGGATCGCGATCGCCGCTGCGGCGAAGACGAGCATCATGAGGCCGAGCAGGCCGTAGCTGCGCTCGATCCACTTGAAAGGCAGGATCCACATCGAGGCGATCAGTGCCACAGCGCTGACTACGGCCATCAGCAGGTAGTGGGCGCCGGTCAGGTGGTAGAGGATCAGGCCCATGTCGCCGATCTCGGCAGCGCAGGTAATCAGCGTGCTGAGCAGCGAGGCGATGAGGGTGAAGAGGCCGAGCTTCAGCCCCAGGCGGTGCCGCATGAGGCTGAACACCGGCTGCTGCGCAGTGGCGGCGACGCGGCCGCTCATCTCGCCAAAGACCATGATCCCGACCGTTGCAAAGGCGAACACCCAGATCAGCGCGTAGCCGAAGATCGAGCCTGCCTGCGCGGCGAACACCAGCTCGCTGATGTCTACGAAGCCGCCGACCGACGTCATGATGCCAAGCGTCAGCTCAAGCGGATTCAAGTTTGTCCTCGATCTGCTTCAGCTTCTCGACGTGAGCGCGCAGCGCTCCAGGAGCAGCATCGTCCCGCTCTTGGAGCAGCGCGTTGATCTCGCGGCTGTATTCGCTGGCCGGCTGCGTCAGCGAGCTTTGCATCGACTGCAGCTGCTCTCGCAGCTTCTTCCGCATGGTCTCGGTGTAGATTGGGGTGAGTTGCTTCTTTTGCGCCTGTTCATTGACGAGCGCCCATTCCGCGCCGAGCGAGCGCGCCTCGCCGATCAACGCCAGATCGGCATCCGGCCCTTTCGAGCAGCCCCAAAGCAGGAACGCCAACAGCCATGGCCAACGCATGTGCGCACAACCGTTTCGGGCGCGAACCGTTCCGTTCTACTGCTATTGCTGCTCCGCGATGCGACGGCCCTTTTCCGACAAGGTTCGGAAAGTGATGGAGAAGCGGAGCTCCTCTCCGGGCGCAATGCTGTGCTCCCAATCCCACCGCGCGGGGCCGGAGAGGAGATAGGCTGAGCGCGGCTCGACGGGGAGCCTCGCACGACGGAAACCTTCATCCGTCCTCTGGCGGAAGCGCATGATCGCCGGCGCGCCAAGCGAGATGCCGACCACCTGCTCGAACTGCGGCCGATCGCGGTGCCACCCGATGCCCGCGCCCGGGTCGTAGCGCGCCAGAAGGACGTGGGCGAATTCACCCGGTCCGACACCGGCGAGAGTGGCGGCCTTGTTCCTGAACGGGAGGAGCCAGTCTGGAATGGGTTCTGCAGGCGTGAAGCTGGCGTCGTCGAAGTCGTACCGCCAGCCGAAGGTCTTGGTCTTGCGGTTGCCTAGCCAGCCGTGGAAGCGGAACGGTGTAACGTCGATGGCGTGCAACTGCTCGACCAGTTGCTCGTGCTCTGCGGCCGTGATGAACTCGTCTTGGTACTTCAGGCCGTCGATCAGCGGCCTGGCGAAGAGATCCGCCTGGCTCACGCCGCGAACAGCTCCTTTAGCTCGGACGGCTTCAGTTCCGGTGCTAGCTGCTCGAAGGTGCACTGCTTCGGATCCTTGTCCGGGCGCCAGCGCAGGAAGCCGGTGCCATGCCGGAAACGGCGACCAGTGACCTGGTCGTAGCGCACCTCGGCGACGAGCACCGGCTTGAGCGGCTCCCACGCCATCGAGCGGGCGTTCGCCCAGCGGCTCGGTCCGCCGGGTGCGCTGCCGGTGAAGCCTGGCGGCGCGATGAGCTTTTCCAGCTGCCCGGTGAGCGCGGCGCGCTCGACCGCTGGGATCGCGGAGGTGAAGCCGACGTGATCCAGGCGGCCTGCGTCGTCGTAGAGGCCGAGGAGGAGCGAGCCGACCTCATGTTTCTTCTCGGCATAGCGGAAGCCGCCGACCACGCAGTCGGCCGTGCGCTGCTGCTTGACCTTGATCATCGCGCGCTCGCCAGAGCGGTATTCGAGGTTCGCCCGCTTGGCGATCACGCCGTCGAGGGCGCCGCCGCTGCGCTGCAGCCAGGCAAGCGCCGCGTCGCGATCGTCGGTCGTCGGCGATAGGTGAAGACCAGTCGCCTGGTTGTTGTCGAAGAAGCGCTCGAGATGCTCACGTCGAGCCAAGAGAGGCATGCCTGCGAGCGACTGACCGTCGAGCTCGAGCAGGTCGAACGCCATCAGCTCCGCGGGCGTTTCCTTGGAGAGCTTGCGGATGCGGCTCTCGGCCGGGTGAAGGCGAAGCTGGAGCGCGTCGAAGGAGAGTGCGTCGCCGATCGGGATGATCAGCTCACCGTCGAGCAGGAAATGCTTGGCCTTGAGCCCACGCAGCATGTCGACGACTTCGGGGAAGTAGCGCGCCAGCGGCTTGCCCGACTTGGAGTTCAGCGTGACCTCGTCACCATCCCTGAGCGCAAGGCAGCGGAAGCCGTCCCACTTGGGCTCGAACTGCCAGCCTGGGCCGTCCGGCAGCTCGGCTGCAAGCAGAGCCTCCATGGGCGCGGGCACGTCGATTTTGCTC
>DASVXN010000062.1:0-2167 GCA_036392635.1 Sphingomicrobium sp.
CGGCCGGATCAACGGGCTGCTGGCGGACTTCCGAGCCGCCGTATCCGCCGAACAAGCGCTCCAGGCCCGTGTCGGACGCCTCAAGGGAGACGTGCTGAACCTCCGCGGTCGCAGCATCCAGTACACCATCCTGCAGCGGGAGGTGGACACCAACCGTGCGCTCTATGATGCGCTTCTGCAGCGCTACAAGGAGATCGGCGTCGCCGGCGGTGTCGGGACGGCGCCCGTCTCGATCGTTGATCGTGCACAGGCGCCGACGTTCCCGTTCAAGCCGAACCTGCTGCTCAACTTGCTGCTGGGACTCGGCCTCGGCCTGGCGGCGGGCATCGCGGGGGCGATCGGGCTCGAATTCGTGAACGACACGATCAAGACCCGTGACGATGTCCGGCGCAAGCTCGCGCTGGCTTGCCTTGGGACGGTTCCGAAGACCGCTGCCAAGGAATCTTTCGTCGACGACCTGCGGAACCCGACCTCGATCGTCTCCGAAGCCTATTCGGCGATCGTCGCCGCGCTTCGCTTCAGCACGGAAGAGGGCACGCCCCGGGTCGTGCTGGTCACCAGCACGCGCTCGGGCGAAGGCAAGTCGTCGTCAGCGCTGGCGATTGCACAGAATTTTGCGCGACGTGGACGCAGGGTGCTGCTGATCGACAGCGATCTTCGCAAGCCTGCGTTCAAGGCGGCCACCGACCGGGTCGGCCTTAGCAAGCTGCTCACCACGGACGATCAGTTGCAGGGCCACGTGCTCGAGACGCAGCACGAGAATCTCTGGCTGCTTCCGAGCGGTCCGCTGCCGCCCAATCCGGCCGACCTGCTGTCGACCGGGCGTATCCGAAAGATCATCAGCGACGCGAAAGAGGCGTTCGACCTCGTCATCGTCGACGGCCCGCCGAGCCTTGGTCTCGCGGACGCGCCGTTGCTCGCAGCAGCGACGGGCGTCACCTTGTTCGTCGTCGAAGCCGGCAAGACCCGCACTCGCGCGGCGGTTGAGGCGCTCAACCGGCTCGAGGCAACCTCGACGCGCGTCGTGGGCGCGGCGCTCACCAAGTCCGAAGAGCGCGCCGGCGGCTACGGCAACTATGGCTATGGTTACGGTTATGGCTACGGCAAGACACGCCTGCAGAAGACCGAGATCCTGATGATCCCGCACGAGGACGATAGCGAGCAATCCAGCAGCCGGGCGGAGGCAGACGCCTGAGGCGCGTTGCGGCGGGCGGCCAGCAGATGATCGCACGAGCAATCGTGGTCGTGCTCGCCGCCGGCCTGATCATGGTTCAGATCGTAAGGAACGCCGTCGTCGCGAGCGAGGCCGCCCGCAACCCTGAGCGCGCGGCACGGGTCTGGAGCGGCAATCCCGCCGTCGAGACATCTCGGGCGATGGCTGCGATTGCGCGTGCCGCACGGGAACGCCGCGATGTCCCCTCGTCCGCATTCACGGGCATGCGGCACGCTTCCATCCAGGAGCCTCTCGCGCCCGAGCCGTTCCTGGTGCGGGGTGTCCAGGCGGAACTGTCGGGTGATGCCCGGACCGCGGAGCGCGCCTTCCAAGAAGCCCAGTGGCGTGACCCTCGGTCATTGTCCGCGGCATATTTCCTGGCCGATCGTTACCTTCGCGCCGGCGATGTTGGGCGTGGGTTGCCGCAGGTCGCCGTTCTCGCGCGGCTGGCGCCCGGCGGAACTTCGACGGTCGCTCCCTACCTTGCTGCCTATGCGCGCAGTCCGGGCAACTGGCCGGCCTTGCGCAGCCTGTTCCAGGCTCATCCCGAATTGGCAGGGCCGGAACTGACGGAGCTTGCGAAAAGTGCGAGCTCGGCGCCAGCGGTGCTCGCGCTCGCGGATTCCCGGCAGAAAGCCGGAGAAGCCCCCTGGCTGGCGCCTTTGCTCAACAGCCTCACGTTCGCGGGGGAGTATGGGAAAGCTCAGGCGATCTGGGCACGGGCGACGGGCGTGCGCGCCGGGCCGTACCTGTACGACGCTGGTTTCAGCGACAAGATCTCGCCGCCGCCGTTCAATTGGGCACTGACCTCGTCCGCAGTCGGTCTGGCCGAGCGCCAGGCGGGGGGACGGCTGCATGTCGTCTTCTACGGTCAGGAGGATGGCATCCTCGCGACGCAGCTCCTTCTGCTGCAACCGGGCCGCTATCGTCTTTCCATGCAGCTGCTGGGAGATG
>DASVXN010000063.1:0-2126 GCA_036392635.1 Sphingomicrobium sp.
GACAACAGCACAGGCCCGGGAAGCAGCACGCCCCGCGGCGCGCAGCCCCGCACTCGCGAGGCCGGCTCTCTCGGTACCGGCTTCATCATCTCGCCCGACGGCTACATCGTCACCAACAACCACCTGGTGCAGGGCCTGACCGGCAGCGGAACGGTCGACACCGTGACCGTCATGCTCAACGATCGCCGCGAGTACACCGCGCGCATCATCGGCCGTGACGAGCCTTCGGACCTTGCGGTGCTGAAGATCGAAGGTCGGAACCTGCCGTTCGTGCGGTGGGGTGACAGCACCCGCGCTCGCGTCGGCGACTGGGTCATCGCCATGGGCCAGCCCTACGGTCTCGGCGGCACGGTCACGGCGGGCATCATCTCCGCGCTTCACCGCGGGATCACCGGCGTCGGCGCCTACGATCGCTACATCCAGACCGACGCAGCCATCAACATGGGCAACAGCGGCGGTCCCATGTTCGACCTCGACGGCAATGTCATCGGCGTCAACTCGGCCCTGATCTCGCCGACCGGCGCTTCGGTGGGGATTGGCCTCGCCATCCCGGCCGAGGCTGCGAAGCCAGTTGTCGACGCGTTGATGCGTGGGCAGCGTCCGCAGCGCGGCTACCTCGGCGTCAGCCTTCAGCCTGTCGACGAGGATCTCGCCCCCGCGCTCGGGATCGCCAAGAACACCGGTGAATTGGTTCGCTCGCTCGTCCCGAACGCTCCCGGCGCTCGCGCCGGCCTCGCCCAGGGAGACGTGATCGTGAGCGTCGCCGGGAAGCCTGTCACGCCGGACCAGACCGTGTCGTACCTCGTCGCCAACACGCCGATCGGCTCGCGTGTCCCGCTCGAGATCATTCGTGGCGGCAAGCGCGCGACGGTCTACGTGCAGGTTGCCGAACGCCCGACGGAAGAGGCGCTGGCCAAACTCTCGGGTGGGGACAGCGGCACCGCGGGCGGCGCAGGCGGAACGGCAACGACGCCGCAGCGTGCGCTCGGTCTGTCGCTTGCTCCGCTCACGCCCGAAGCTGCGCGCGCCTCGAACCTTCCTGCGACGGCACGAGGGGTCATCATCACGGCGGTGGATCCGAACTCCAACGCTGGCGAGCAGGGACTGCAGCGCGGCGATCTCATCGCGTCCGTGAACAATCAGCCGGTCACCTCGCCGGCGCAGGTCGTGGCTGCCGTCGATGCTGCGCGCAAGGCGGGCCGCTCCAGCGTCCTCCTGCTGGTCCAGCGCGGCAATGCGCCGGGCCTGTTCATCGGCGTCAACATCTCCGGCAAGTAGCCGCACAAGCTCCTTTCCTCGCCTCCGCACGGCAGCTACTGCCGTTGCGGGGGTCGAAGAGAGGTGAGCGCGTGAGCGAAAGCAGCATCTTCATCGGCGCGGAATCCGGCGGCGCCAATCCGCAGAAGCTGGAGCTTCGCCGTGCCAACCGCCACGGGCTGATCGCCGGAGCGACCGGCACCGGCAAGACGGTGACGCTTCAGGGCGTCGTCGAAAGCCTTGCCGCGGCAGGCGTCCCGACCTTCCTCGCCGACGTGAAGGGCGACCTCGCGGGTCTCGCCATGGCCGGCTCACCCACGTCCAAGACCCACCAGATCTTCGCCGACCGCGCGAAGGACATCGGCCTCTCCGACTGGACCTACCACGACACGCCGGTCCAGTTCTGGGACCTGTTCGGAGAGCAGGGGCATCCGATACGCACGACCGTCAGCGAGATGGGGCCGCTGCTGCTCTCTCGCCTCATGAACCTCAACGAGGTCCAGGAAGGCGTGCTCAACATCGCCTTCAACGTTGCCGACAAGGAGAAGATGCTTCTTCTCGACCTCGACGATCTGCAGTCCATGCTGGTCCATTGCGGGCAGCAGGCCGAGCAGCTGACGCTTCAATACGGCAACGTCTCCAAGCAATCGATCGGGTCCATCCAGCGCTCGCTGCTTCAGCTGAGGAGCCAGGGCGGCGATCATTTCTTCGGCGAGCCCGCGCTCGAGCTGAACGACTTCATGGGCACGGACGACCAGGGCCGCGGCTTCGTGAACATCCTCGCGGCCGACAAGCTGATGGCCAGCCCGCGCCTTTATGCCACCTTCCTGCTGTGGCTGCTGAGCGAGCTGTTCGAGGTGCTTCCGGAG
>DASVXN010000064.1:0-1509 GCA_036392635.1 Sphingomicrobium sp.
AGGCGTGGAACGACGCCGCAACCCTCGCCGACCGCAAGTGGGACAAGGTGATGGACGAGGTCTGGTCCGCGGGCCAGGCCGAAGTCGCAGCCGAGCTCGGCACCGGCCAGCCTGAGAATGTCGTCTTCGCCCCGAACACCCACGAACTGCTGGTGCGGCTGTTCTCCGCGCTCCCGGCGCACAGGCCCATCAACGTGCTCACGACCGATGGCGAGTTCCACAGCGCTCGCCGGCAATTGGCGCGCTGGGAAGAGGCTGGGACCGCCATCGTAACGCGCGTCGCCGCAGAACCGTTCGACAGCTTGTCGGAGCGGTTTCTCGCTGCCGCCGAGGCTAGCCGGTACGATCTCGCCCTCGTCAGCCAGCTGCTGTTCGGCAGCGGGCGTTTGTTCGGCAAGGTCGACGGTCTAGCCGCGCTCGCCCGGCCCGAAGGCCCTTGGGTTGTCATCGATGGCTACCACGCGTTCATGGCGATCGAGCGCCCTTTCGGCGAGGCGTCCGGGCAGAGTGCCTTCTACCTTGGTGGCGGGTACAAATATGCCATGGCCGGCGAGGGCTGCGCCTTCATGTACGCCCCGAGTGGCTACGGCCCCCGTCCAGAGAACACCGGCTGGTACGCGGAGTTCGAGGACCTCAGCCTGCCGCCGGGCAGCGTAGGCTATGCCAGGGACGCGCGACGCTTGCTCGGCGCGACCTTCGACCCATCGGGACTTTATCGCTTCCTGGCGGTGAGGCGGATGCTTGCGGCCTACGATCTCTCGACGACACGCATCTCCATGCATGTCGAGGCATTGCAGCGGCAGCTCCTGGCCGGTCTCGGCCGCACGCCATTGGCATCTGCGGAGCTGCTGAATCCTCTCGACGGGCAGCCGCATGCCCGCTTCCTCGCCTTCCGCAGCCCCCATGCCGATCGATGGTACGAGGCTCTGAAGGCGCAGGATTGCATCACCGACGTGCGCGGCGACGTGCTGCGGATCGGTTTCGGACTTTATCAGGACGAGGCTGATGTCGACCGCCTCGCCGCGTTGCTCAGGGGACTCGAGTGAATCGCACACCGGATCAGCCAATGAAGGGCGCCTCGCTCGTCCTGACGCTTCTGCTCTTCGCCTACATCCTCAACTATCTGGACCGGCAGATCCTCGGCATCCTCGCGGGCCCGATCATCGCCGACCTGCACTTGCGCGATACCGATTTCGGCGTCCTGACCGGGCCGCCCTTCGCTATCCTCTACTCGGTGCTCGGCATCCCGTTCGCCTTGCTCGCCGACCGCACCAGCCGCAGCCGCGTGGTCGCCGCCGCACTCGCCTTCTGGAGCGCGTTCACCGGGCTGTGCGGCACGGCCACCTCCTTCTGGCAGCTGTTCATGTTCCGCATGGGCGTCGGCGTCGGGGAAGCGGGCGGCGTCGCCCCCTCCTATGCACTCCTTGCCGACTATTTTCCTCCGTCACGGCGTGCACGAGCACTGGCCATCTTCTCCCTCGGCGTGCCGATCGGCCTCGCGCTCGGTAC
>DASVXN010000065.1:0-7024 GCA_036392635.1 Sphingomicrobium sp.
CCGGACATCGACGTCTTCGCGCCGTTGGTGCTGCCGGTGGACGGCATTGCCTTCCACCGAGGCCCGCTTCACGCCGTCTTCGCCTGGCCGGTGCTCGCAGCCGGGATCGTGGCGATCCTGTGGCTTGTCGATCGATTCAAAATGCGCGGACCGGATGCGCTGCCATTCCGTGCTGGGGCCTTGTTCGTCGTCGCCTTGCTAGGCGTATTGACGCATCCGTTCCTCGACTGGCTGACGACATATGCCATCGCGCTGTTCGCTCCCGCCGACTGGCACTGGTATTCGGGCAACGCGATCTTCATCGTCGACTGGGTCTACTGGCTGCTGATGATCTCCGGCATCGTGCTTTCGGCACGGCGCTGGCGAAAGCATCTGCCCGATGCGGCGCATCCGGCGCGGATCGCCGGCCTGCTCATGCTCGGGTACATCGGGTTCAACCTCGGCCTGAGCGCGTGGGTGCAGCGTGCGACGGCGGCCGAGTTGCGCGGCCAAGGAATCGAGCCGGAGCTGGTCGTCGCGGGCCCACCGCCGCTCGCCTTCTGGAACCGCAACATCGAGTGGCGCAGCGCACGCCAGTTCGGCGGCGGCTCGTTCACGCCCGCCGAGGGCGTCAGGCTCGACCCCGCGATCCAGCCGATCCGCCTTGACGATCCGCAGCTCGTGCTTGCCGAGCGTACGCAGCGGTACGTGCGTTCATTCCTGGTCTGGTCGCGCATGCCAATCGTCGTGCGCATCGGCGGACAGGCGTTCCTGACCGACCAGCGCTTCTACAACGCGGCGAAATCGCCCTTCACCGGCACCATGCGGCGCATGGCTCGCCGGAGTTCCTTCCTCATCCCGCTCGACAACCGTTAGACGAGTTCATAACTCGCGCGTCATGAGCACTCGCGGCGAGCATCTGGTGCATGCGGACCGCCGCTTCGCGACGGGCGCGGGCATGCTCGCGAAACTCACTGCGCCGGCCTTTGCGAGGGTGCTCGACGAGATTGATCGAGGACTCGCCATCGGCGGCATCGAAGCGTTGCTGCCGGGTGGCGACAAGCGGCGGCTGGGGTTCCGGGGCGCGGGGCCGACAGCCATCGTCCGCCTGTCCAGCTGGCTTTCACTGGTCCGCCTCGCAACGTCCGGATCCGTCGGCTGGTACAAGGCATGGACGCTGGGCGAGTGGTCGAGCCCCGATCCGGTGAAAGTGTTCGAACTGTTCTCCGCCAATGCCGTGGCGCTAGGCGATGTGGGGCGCGCCAAGGGTCCGTTCCGCTGGATCAACGCGCTTGCGCACCGCCTCCGCGACAACCGTCCCGGGAAGGCGCGCGAAAACATCGCCGCGCATTACGACCTCGGCAACGACTTCTACTCGGCATGGCTCGACGAGACGATGACCTATTCGTCGGCGCGCTTCGCGTCCGCCGACGAAAGCCTCGAGCAAGCGCAGCTTCGCAAGATCAACATGTTGCTGGACCGGCTCCAGCTCGAGCCCGGACAGCGCCTGCTGGAGATCGGATGCGGTTGGGGCACGCTGGCGATCGAAGCGGCTCGGCGCGGGGCGTTGGTGGTCGGGCTTACACTCTCGACGGAACAGAAGGGCTGGGCCGAGCAGAAGATCGCTCAGGCGGGGCTAAGCGACCGGATCGAAATTCGCCTGCAGGATTATCGCGACACCGACGATCGGTTCGATGCGGTCGCGTCGGTGGAGATGGTTGAGGCCGTGGGCCAGCGCTGGTGGCCGACCTATCTCGACAGCATCGCACGCAACCTGAAGCCCGGCGGAAGGGCGGCGCTGCAGTTCATCTCGATCGATCACCGCATCTTCGACCACTATGCGCAAAGCGCCGACTTCATTCAGACCTACATCTTCCCGGGCGGCATGCTCGTCGATGAGCCGCACTTCGAGGCATTGGCGCACGAGCGGGGGTTGAGCTGGGAAGAGCGCGATGCATTCGGGCACGATTACGCCGAGACCTTGGCGCACTGGCGCAAGCGCTATGACCGCGCCGTTGCCGCCGGTGCGCTGACCGGCTTCCAGGAGCCGTTTCACGACCTCTGGCGCTATTACCTCATGTATTGCGAGGGTGGCTTCCGCGGCGGCGCCATCGACGTCGCTCAGGTCACGATGGTCAAAGGCTGAAATCTACAGCCGTTGTTCCGTATCGCGGAGCGCGGCGGCCACGTGAACGTTGCTCTTCGGAACAGAGGAGCACCCGAAATGGCCGAACTGACGCTCAGCGACATTTCCGAGAAGATGCGCGACATCGACTTCGCGGTCCTTTCCACCCGCACGCACGGCGGCGCGATCGCGGCTCGTCCGATGAGCAACAATCGCCAGGTCGAGTATGACGGCGACAATTACTTCTTCACGCTTCAGGACACCGGCAGCATCCAGGACATCACCAACGACCCCAACGTCGGCTTGTCGTTTCAGGGAAGGTCGGGGGCGCTTGGGATGAAACCGTTCTTCATCACGATCGAAGGCCGTGCCGAGATGATCCGCGACAAGAACCAGTTCGCCGAACATTGGACGAGCGATCTCGACGAGTGGTTCAAGGACGGCATCGACACTCCGGGCCTCGTGCTGATCAAGGTCGACGCGCAACGGCTGCATTATTGGGACGGCTACCACCAGGGCGAAATCGATCTCGGACGACAGCTCGAATCGGCTCGTTGATCCGGGAAAAGGGTCGGGTGAGCTCTACTCCGGCGTAAAGCTTAGCAGGGCTCACCCGTGCTCGGCACAGGGGCAACGTTGCACCGAGCAAACCAAGACAAGAGAGGCCCGCCCGACGCTGGCCTCTCAGCTGAACTGGAGCGACGCGAGTGCTTTCCCCTGGCACATCGGATTGCGTCAAAAGTGGTGACGCAGCCATACGAATTAAGTGCGAGTCGAGCAACAGCAATGAATGTTAAATTAATGCTTTGTGCCGGGTTGCAATCATGCTTCTACGCGCACTTTCTCGCCAGTGCTCGCTTCGCTCTGTAAACGCTCCAAAATCGCCTTGGCGACCACTTCCGGAGCTTTCACGCTCTCCGGCTCTTCGCCCGGGAAAGCGAGAGCCCGCATACGCGTCCGGGTCGCGCCGGGGTCGACGATATGAACCCTGATGCGCCCCGTGTAAGCGGTCTCGTCGGCATAGGCGCCCAGCAGCGTTTCCAGCGCGGCCTTGGATGAACCGTACGCGCCCCAGAACGCGCGCGGCTCCGCTCCGACGGAGGAGGTGAGGGCGACCACATCCGCGAAGTCCGCTCGGCGCAGCAGGGGGTCGAAGGCGGCGATCAGCGCCTGGTTGGCCAGCAGGTTGATGCTGAGGATCCGGGAATATTCCTTGGGATCGATATCCTGCACCGGCGTCAGCGAGCCGAGCATCGCGGCGTTCAGCACCAGGATGTCGAGCTTCTGCCAACGCTCTGCGATGGCTCCCGCCAACTTGCCGACATTCTCACCGTCGGTGAGATCCAGCGGCGCGATCGTCGCGGTTCCGCCGGCGGCGTGGATGCGCTCCTCGACTGCCTCGAGTCCGGATGAGCTGCGGGCCACGAGGACCACGTGCGCACCCTCGGCTGCAAGTGCTTCCGCGGTTGCCGCGCCAATGCCGCGGCTCGCTCCGGTGACTAGAGCGAGACGGTCGGAAAATCTCTTCGAATCGGTCATGGCGCCGCGTCTAGCGGCTTAGCGGCTCGCGACCAAAGCCAGCGGGACGCCGCCTTCCTTCTCGGCAAGATCGGTCAGCGTCGTCGGGTACACGCCGCTGAAGCAGGCATCGCAGCGCTGGGGCTGCACCGGATCGCGATCCTGCCCGAGCGCACGGTACAGGCCCTCGATCGAGATGAAGGCGAGGCTGTCGGCGTTGATGTAATCGCGCATCTGCTCGACGCTCATCTGTGCGGCGAGAAGCTTCGCCCGCTCCGGCGTGTCGACGCCATAGAAGCAGCTGTGCCGCGTCGGCGGCGAAGCGATGCGCATGTGCACTTCGCGAGCGCCCGCATCGCGCATCATCTGGACCAGCTTCACGCTCGTGGTGCCGCGCACGATGGAGTCATCGACCAGCACGATGCTCTTGCCGTCGACGAGAGCGCTGTTGGCGTTGTGCTTCAGCTTCACGCCGAGATGGCGCACTTCCTGGCTCGGCTGGATGAAGGTGCGGCCCACATAGTGCGAGCGGATGATGCCGAGCTCGAACGGGATCCCGCTCGCCTGACTGTACCCGATCGCCGCGGGAACGCCGCTGTCGGGAACGGGAACGACATAATCGGCGCGGAGCGGCGCTTCGCGGGCAAGCTCGGCGCCGATGTTCTTGCGAACCTCGTAGACGGACATGCCGTCCGCCACCGAATCGGGCCGCGAGAAGTAGATGTGCTCGAAAATGCACGGACGCGGCGCGACCTTCTCGAACGGACGGAAGGAGCGGATGCCGCCGTCGTTGACCAGGATCAGCTCTCCCGGCTCGACATCGCGCAGGAAGCTGGCGCCGATCACGTCGAGCGCGACGGTCTCGCTGGCGAAGATGGTGGCTTCGCCGAGCTTGCCCATGACGAGCGGCCGGATGCCGAGCGGGTCGCGGCAGGCGATCAGGCCCTGTTCGGTAAGGACGACGAGGGAGTAGGCACCCTCGACCTGCTTCAGCGCATCCGTGAGGCGGTCGAGTGTGGTCGGGCGGTCCGATGTCGCGACAAGGTGGATCAGCACCTCGGTGTCGCTCGTGGACTGGAAGATGGAGCCGCGACGATTAAGCGTCCGGCGAAGCTTCATGGCATTCGACAGATTGCCGTTGTGAGCGACGGCGAAACCACCCTCGGCAAGCTCGGCGAACAAGGGCTGGACGTTGCGTAGCGCGGTCTCGCCGGTCGTCGAGTAGCGCACGTGGCCAATGCCGCCGCGGCCCGCGAGTCGGCGGATGATGTCGTCGCGATCGAAGTTGCCGGCAACGTGCCCCATCGCGCGGTGCGAATGGAAATGCTTGCCGTCGAAGGTCGTAATGCCGGCGGCTTCTTGACCGCGGTGCTGCAGGGCATGGAGACCAAGCGCCACGAAGCTTGCGGAATTATCGGCGCCCCAGATCCCGAATACGCCGCACTCCTCGCGCAGCTTGTCGTCGTCGAACGGATTGGTCGTCAGCATGGAAATTGGGTTCCCCGAGCGCCAGCGCTGTCAGATGCGCGTCATATAGGACGCAGGGTGGCCCTTGTCGCCCCCGGCCTGAATAAAGCGTGAAAACTTAACTGCTTAGCGGGCCTTACGCCTTGTAAAGAGAGGGGAATCTCCGCTGCAGCGCCGCGACCTTCGGTCGGTCGTTGACGACGATGTACGGATAAGTCGGGTGCTTGCGCGCGAAGTCCTGATGGAAGGCTTCGGCCGGGTAGAAGCCGCCACTCTCGATCTTGGTGGCGATCGGCGCCTTGTAGATGTGCGCGCCGTTGAGCCTCGCGATGAAGGCCTTCGCGAAGCGCGCCTGGTCGGGGCTCTGGGGGAAAATGGCCGAGCGGTAGCTCGGGCCGACGTCAGGGTATTGGCGGTTCACCTGCGTCGGATCGTGCGCCACGGTGAAGTAGATCTGGAGCAGCTGCGCGTAGCTGATCTTTGCCGGATCGTAGGTGATCCTCACCGCCTCGGCGTGACCGGTGCCTTCCGAGCTGACCTTGTCGTAGCTCGCGTCCTTCGCTCCGCCGCCGGCATAACCCGACACGACACTGGTGACGCCCTTCACATGCTCGAACACGCTTTCCATGCCCCAGAAGCAGCCACCCGCGAGCACCGCGGTTTCGGTCCGTGGTGCCGCGCTGACAGGCACGGCGAAGAGCGCGGACGCGATAAGCAGCTTGGCTAGCTTCATGAGGATTCCCTTCGTGAGGTATCTAACGTGCGTGAGCCGACATTTACAGGTGCTGGACGAGCGCGCGGCGGCGCGGCAAAGACGGTACTGACACGGAGGTAAGCAATGCCGACCTACACCGCGCCGGTGCGCGACACGCGTTTCATTCTCGATTCCGTCCTGGACATCTCGCGCTATTCGAACCTGCCGGGCTTCGCGAATGCGACGCCGGACCTCGTCGACGCGATCCTCGAGGAGGCGGGCCGGTTCGCCGCCGAGGTGCTCGCGCCCTTGAACCGCATTGGCGACGAGGTCGGGTGCAAGCGCAACGACGACGGCTCCGTGACAACACCGCCAGGCTTCAAGGAGGCCTATCAGCAGTTCTGCGAAGCCGGTTGGCCGACGCTGACGGGCCCGGAGGAATATGGCGGGCAGGGGCTCCCGCAGGTCGTCGGCACCGCGGTGACCGAGTACATCCTCTCGGCGAACCACAGTTTCGAGATGTACCAGGGCCTGACTGCCGGGGCGATCGCATCGCTGCTCGTGAAGGGCAGCGACGAGCTGAAGCAGCGCTACGTGCCGACGATGATCACCGGCAAATGGACCGGGACCATGAACCTCACGGAGCCGCATTGCGGCACCGACCTTGGTCTCTTGAAGACAAAGGCCGAGCCGAACGAGGACGGCAGCTATTCGATCACCGGCACGAAGATCTTCATCTCGTCCGGCGAGCACGACCTAGCGGAAAACATCATCCACCTCGTCCTCGCGAAGATCGCGGGCGCGCCGGACAATGTGAAAGGCATCTCGCTGTTCGTGGTGCCCAAGTTCCTGGTGAACGACGATGGGACGGTCGGCGAGCGCAACAAGCTGTCGTGCGGAGCCCTTGAGAAGAAGATGGGCATCCACGGCAACGCGACCTGCGTCATGAACTATGACGGAGCGAAGGGCTGGCTGGTCGGCGAGCCGGAGAAGGGCCTCGCCGCCATGTTCATCATGATGAATGCGGCTCGGCTCGGCGTTGGCCTGCAGGGCCTCGCGCAGGGCGAGGTCGCCTACCAGAATGCCGTCGCCTACGCGAAGGAGCGGCGCCAGGGTCGCGCGCTGCGCCAGGACGCGCGGCAAGCCGATGCAAAGGCCGATCCGATCCTCGTTCATCCTGACGTACGGCGGATGCTGGTCGAGGCGCGCGCCTATAATGAAGCCGGCAGGGCCCTGGTGCT
>DASVXN010000066.1:0-4482 GCA_036392635.1 Sphingomicrobium sp.
ACGCCCGCCCCCGCTGCCGTTTCGAGGATTAAGGACGGCCTGAGGGCTCTCGCCCGCTCCGCAGCCAGCTCGGCATAAGGGCGGAAGAGCATCGGAACGAGGTATCGTTCGTAGATCGCCGGGATCGATCCCGCGAAGATCAGGTCGCTCTCGGCCATGGAACGCGGTCTCCCCCTCATGGTTCTTCTGTCGGGTCCATGACAGACTTCAAGCCCGAGCGCGAGGCGATGGTCGAGCGGCAGCTGAGGCGCCGCGGAATCACGGAGCCGGACATCCTGGATGCGTTCCGCGCCGTCGCCCGCGAAGCGTTCGTCAGCGCGCACGTCGCGCACCTCGCATACGCAGACCACCCGCTGCCTATCGAAGCCGAACAAACGATCTCGCAGCCTTACATCGTCGCGCTGATGATCCAGGCGGCGGCAATCAAGGCGGGCGACAAGGTGCTCGAGGTCGGCTCCGGTTCGGGGTATGCGGCCGCGGTGATCAGCCGCATCGC
This sequence comes from Sphingomicrobium sp., assembly GCA_036392635.1. Taxonomy (GTDB): domain Bacteria; phylum Pseudomonadota; class Alphaproteobacteria; order Sphingomonadales; family Sphingomonadaceae; genus Sphingomicrobium. The sequence goes on from DASVXN010000066.1 coordinate 497, forward strand.
GGGCCACGTGATCGGCATCGAGCGGCAGCCTGAGCTCGTGGAGGTTGCGCGGGGACGCCTCGCCCGGCTTGGCTTCGATAATGTGGAAATCGTCGCCGGCGACGGCACCAAGGGCTGGGCTCAAGAGGCACCCTATGATGCGATCCTCGTCGCTGCGAGCGGCAGCCATGTGCCCCACAGCTTGCTGGCGCAGCTCGCGCCTCGCGGCCGGATCGTCATGCCTCTCGGCAGCCCCGGCTGGGTGCAGAAGCTCGTCAAAGTGACGAAGCGGGCCGACGGGTCGCTACAGCAGTCGGACCTTGGCGAAGTCCGTTTCGTTCCCCTGATCGGAGAGGAGGGATGGAACGATGCTGGACACTGAGGTCGACAGCCTGTCAGGACTGATTGCGGCAGCAGCGGAGCCCCTGCCGAACATCGATGACCCCGCATTCGGCGAGATGTTCGACCGCTATGGCGATGCGCGGGTCGTGCTGCTTGGCGAGGCGAGCCACGGGACAAGCGAGTTCTATCGCGCTCGCGCGGAGATCTCCCGACGGCTGATAGAACGTCATGGCTTCAACGTCGTCGCGGTGGAGGCCGACTGGCCCGACGCAGCGACCGTCGATCGATACACTCGGCATCGTCCCTGGCGGGAAGGCGAGCTCAAGGCTTTCGATCGCTTCCCCACCTGGATGTGGCGCAATCGCGAGTTCGATGGGTTCATCCGCTGGCTGCACGGTCATAACGCCAATCGCGCCTACGAGCGGATGTGCGGCTTCTATGGGCTCGACCTCTACAATCTCTCGGGCTCGATGCGGGCCGTCATCGACTTCCTCGAACGAGAAGATCCGGAGCTCGCCCGGCTCGCCCACCGGCGGTACGGCTGCCTCGAGCCGTGGGCCGAAGAGCCTCAGCTCTATGGGCGCAATGCGCTGATGGAGGGCTTCGCTCGCTGTGAAGTCGGCGTGCTGCAGATGCTCAAGGAACTGCTGCAGCGGCAGATCGACTGCTACTCACCCGATTGCGACGAGTGGCTGGATGCGGCCGCCAATGCGCGGCTCGTGAAGGATGCCGAAGCCTATTATCGCGTGATGTACCACGGCTCGGCGGAGAGCTGGAATCTGCGCGACCAGCACATGTTCGACACTCTGAACATGATCCTGGATGCCAGGCCGAACTCGAAGGCGATCGTCTGGGCGCACAACAGCCACATCGGCAATGCCGCTTTTACGGACATGGGCATGCACCGGAACGAGCTGAACATCGGCCAGCTAGCCAAGGACAAGTGGGATGCGCGAGCGCGGCTGATCGGGTTCGGGACGCACACCGGGACCGTCGCGGCAGCGGACGACTGGGACGAGCCCATGCAGATCAAGAAGGTCCGCCCGTCTCTTCCGGAGAGTTACGAGCGTGCGAGCCATGACAGCGGCATGCCCCGCTTCCTTCTCGACCTCCGCGAGGGCGAGGTCGGACGCGAACTGCGCGAGGGCTTGATGGAGCCGAGGCTGGAGCGCTTCATCGGCGTCATCTACCGCCCCGAGACGGAACGCTGGAGCCACTACAGCGAAGCGATCCTGCCTCGGCAGTTCGACGCCTGGGTGTGGTTCGACGAGACCCACGCCGTGACGCCGCTTCCCGGCGAGCAGCGCCCCGGAGATCACCGGGAGGTCGACGAGACCTACCCGTTCGGGCTCTAAGCGTCAGCCTCGAGCGCGTTCGCGCAGCTTGGTGATCGTGGTCGCGTTGCTGATCTGCTCGACGTCGGTCCTGCAGTGGATCAGGCGAACGCCTCGCTGTTCGAGCGCGCGGTCGAGTGCAGGTGCGAACTGTTGCGTGGACTCAACTGTTTCCGCCCAGCCACCATATGCTCGGGCGAGCGCGGCGAAGTCCGGATTGCGGAGCTCGGTCGCGCTGATCCGCTCCGGATACTCACGCTCCTGATGCATGCGGATGGTGCCGTACGCGGCGTTGTCGACGAGGATGACCAGCAGGTCGGCGCCGTACTGCGCAGCGGTCGCAAGCTCCTGGCCGTTCATCAGGAAGTCGCCATCACCGGCGACGCAGACCACCGGCCGATCCCGGAAGCGGATTGCAGCGGCGACGGCCGCGGGAAGGCCGTAGCCCATCGTGCCGCTCGTCGGCGCAAGCTGCGTCGGCATCGGTCCGTAGCGCCAGTACCGATGCCACCAGCCGGAGAAATTCCCCGCCCCGTTGCAGATGATGGTGTTCTCCGGCAGCCGCTCGCGCGTCGCGGCAACGCAGGGGCCGAGATCCAGCTTCACCCCCTCGCGCGCCTTCGGCTCCGACCATTCGAGCCATTCCGCATGGGCCTGCTCGCCACACGAGAAGCGCACCAGGTCCGGGTCGGCCCAGTCGTCGATCATCTCGGCGAACTCACCCATGTCGGCGCAGATCGGCAGGTCCGTTGAATAGACACGGCCCAGCTCGTTGGGGTCGGGATGGACCTGCACGAGCGTCTGCCCGGGGTGGTCGGGGGTGATGAGCGTGTAGCCGTCGGTTGTCGCTTCGCCGAGCCGCGCGCCCACGGCAATGATCAGGTCGGCCTCGCGAATGCGCTGCTGCAGCTTCGGGTTCGGCCCGTAACCCAGCTGGCCGGCATAGACCTGACACGTGTTGCAGATCGCGTCCTGACGCCGGAACGCGGCCGCGACCGGAATGCCGTAGCGGTATGCGAAGTTGGCGAAGTGGTGCGAGGCGCGGGGGCTCCAGTCTGCACCGCCGACGATGGCCACCGGCGCGGCCGCTTCCTTGAGCAGCTCGAACAGCGCCTGCACTGCGCCGGGATCGGGAGCCTCGGCCACCGCGGGAACGGCGGGTCGGTCAGCCGCCTCGACCTCGTCGCGCAGCATGTCCTCCGGCAACGCGAGCACAACCGGCCCGGGCCTCCCTGCAGTGGCCACCCGATAGGCGCGCGCGACATATTCGGGGATGCGCCGCGCGTCCTCGATCCGCGCCGCCCACTTGGCGATCGGCGCGAAGAAGGCTGGGAAGTCGATCTCCTGGAAGCCCTCGCGGTCGCGATCGCCACGGGCAACATCGCCGATGAAGAGGATCATCGGCGTCGAGTCCTGAAAGGCGACGTGCACGCCGCCGCTGGCATTGGTTGCGCCAGGTCCGCGCGTGACGAAGGCCACGCCGGGGCGGCCGCTCATCTTGCCGTCGGCATCGGCCATGTAGGCGACGCCGCCCTCCTGGCGGCAGACGATTGTCTCGATCTCTGGCGTATCATGAAGCGCATCGAGCACTGCGAGAAAGCTCTCACCCGGAACGGTGAAGATGCGGTCGCAACCGTTGATTCGAAGCTGGTCGACGAGGATGCGGCCACCGGTGCGCTGGGTCATGGACCGGCCCTGTAGCGACCGGCGCGGCAGACGTCATGTGCCAGTACAGCCGGGTGCCCATCGTGCTCTGAGCCGCGGCTCGCCGTTAATAATGATGCAACGACGGTACCGGCTCCAACCAATTGCGCAGCCTCGCGTTCACGCTGGCCATTCAAATATTTGGAGATCCAGATGCTACGCACCTTGTTGACGACCGCTGCGGCGGCGGGCGCTTTCGTCCTCGCTTCCCCGGCCTTTGCTCAGGCGCATGGTCACGGATCGGCGGGCGCTCCGCCGGCGGCTGCAACGACCAACAGCCAGGGTCCGGCAAACGCGTCATCGACGGGGATTTCGAACGCGAGCCCCAACAGCGTGCTGTCCACGACTCCGCAGTCCACGACCACGACGACCAGCCCAAGCACGACCACGACGACGGGCACGTCGTACAATCCCAACTCTCCGGCTGCGCAGAACAGCCAGGGGCCGGCCAATGCCTCTCCCACCGGCATCAGCCACGCCAATGACAACAGCGTCCTCGCGCGCGGCGCCGTATCGGCGAGCACGCTCCAGGGCCTGAACACCGGCATGACGGTGACCAACAGCAGCGGCACGGCGATCGGCACCGTCACGCGCGTGATCACCGGGCCGAACGACACCATCCGCGGG